>NZ_JANKBY010000122.1:0-10036 GCF_024621905.1 Terrisporobacter muris | reverse complement strand
TCTAAAATAATACAATTATTTTTTTAAAATGTAAAAAAGCGGAACACTGTTTTGGAAATAGGAATTATCACCATAAATTTACTTAATGAAATATGACAAGCAAGAAATAAAAAACTTGAAGGGGGATAAAAATGGAGAAACTTAAAATTAACATTTCAAGATGTAAAGGTTGTCACATTTGTGTAAGTGTATGCAAAAAGGGAGCTATAAGTATTGCAAAAGAAATGAGTGCAAAGGGTTATCATACTATTGAAGTTGATGAAGAAAAATGTGTTCAATGTGGAGCTTGTTATAAGATGTGTCCAGACTATGTGTTTGAAATATTATAAAAAAAGGGGGAAATACAATGGCAAAAGTTTTAATGAAAGGTAATGAAGCCTTCGCAGAAGCTGCCATGAGGGCAGGTTGTAGATTTTTTAGTGGTTACCCAATAACTCCTCAGACGGAAATTTTAGAGTATATGTCTTGGAGAATGAAAGAGTTTGGTGGAGAATTTGTCCAAACAGAGTCTGAAGTAGCTGGTATAAATATGGTTTTTGGAGCAGCAGCAACAGGTGCAAGAGCTCTTACTACTTCATCTGGGCCAGGATTTTCTTTAAAACAAGAAGGAATATCTTATCTTTGTGGAAGTGATTTACCAGCAGTAATAGCAAATGTTATGAGAATAGGATCAGCTTTAGGGAATGTATTTCAAGGTCAAGGTGATTATTGGCAAATGACTAGAGGTGGAGGTCATGGAGATTATAGAACTATAGTATTAGCGCCTGCTAGTGTTCAAGAAAACGCTGACATGGCTTATGAAGCATTTGATTTAGCTGAAAAATATACACATCCAGTTATCGTGGCTTCAGATGCGGCAATAGGTCAAATGGTTGAAGCAGTAGAATTACCGGAATACAAGGAACATGATATAGATAAATACGATTGGGTTATAAGAGGTAGAAAACCAGGAGAAAAGAAAAGAGTACTTGAAAATACATATTATGCTATGGGAGCAGATAATTATAAAGAATATTTGCTAGATAAATATAGAACTATAGAAGAAACTGAACAAAGATGGGAAAGTGTTCAAACTGAAGATGCAGAGTTAGTTTTAGTTGCTTATGGAATAAGCTCTAGAGTTAGTAAGGAAGCAGTAAAAATGGCTAGGGGTGAAGGTATAAAACTAGGTCTTATAAGACCAAAAACATTATGGCCATTCCCTAAAAAAGCATTTGATGCTTTAGGTGAAGATGTAGTTGGATTTTTAAGTGTAGAAATGAGTATACTTGGTCAAATGGTAGATGATATAAAATTAGCTACTTTAAATAAGTACCCAGTTGAATGCTATAACGAGTTTGCTAATGTACCTGATTCTGAAATAATTGTTCAAAAAGCAAAAGAAATGTTATCTAAGTATGAAGGGGGAGTTAAATATGAGTTATAAGATACCGAATGCAATAACTTCTAATGAAAGTGGTTGGTGTCCAGGTTGTGGTCATGGTATAGTGGCTAGACTAATTGCTGAAGTGGCGGAAGAGTTAGAAGTTGAAGATAGAGTTGTCATGGTAAGAGATGTGGCATGTGGTGCTATGGTTAGTGGAGTTGTTGAATTTAATAATATTGGTGGAGCACATGGTAGACCTATTATTACAGCATGTGGTGCAAAAAGGGCTAGAAAAGACTCCATTGTAATAGCTCATCCTGGAGATGGTTCAGCTTACTCTATAGGGATAGAGAGTACTATACATGCAGCTTTAAGAAATGAAAATATATTAGCTTTGATAGTTAATAATAGTGTATTTGGAATGACAGGAGGACAAATGTCACCAGCCACATTAATTGGTCAAAAAACAACTTCTTCTCCAAAAGGAAGAGATAAGGATTACAACGGTTCACCATTTGATGTGGTAAAAACATTAAAAGAATATGATATAGCTTATTTAGCTAGAGGGTCTGTAGATAGTCCAGGAGAAGTTACAAAAGCAAAAAAATACATAAAAAAGGCTATAGAAAAACAAATGAGGGGAGAAGGATTCTGTTTAGTAGAAATACTAAGTCCTTGTCCAACTAACTGGAATAAAACTCCTGTGGATAGTTTGAAAATGATAAAAGATCAACAAAAAGTATTTTATCCTGTAGGTGAATACATTGATAAAGGAGGGAATTTATAATGGCTGAAATTATATGTGCTGGTTTTGGGGGGCAAGGTGTTCTTGTAGCCGGTATGATTATAACTTATGCAGGAATGGATGAAGGTAAAAATGTAACATGGTTTCCATCTTATGGGGCTGAAATGAGAGGTGGAACAGCAAATTGTACTGTAAAAATAAATAAGGATGAGATTGCCAGCCCTTATTCTAAAAAATTGGATATTCTAATTGCGTTAAATGAAGTATCTATTAATAAATTTGAAAATCAATTAAAACCAGGAGGTACTTTAGTAGTAAATAGTTCTTTAGTATCTGAAAATAGAGATTATAGAGATGATATAAATGTTGTTAAAGTAGATGCAACAAATATTGCAAATGAACTTGACAATCCACGAGGAATGAATATTGTGGCACTTGGGGCAATGGCTAAGTCTACTGGATTGTTTGATACTGAGTATTTAAAAAAGTCAATTGATAAATTCTTTGCAGATAAAGGAAAAGTTAATCCTAAAAATGCCCTTTGTTTTGATAGAGGAGTTAGCTGTGTATAGTTGGAGGTAAATAAAATATGGATATATTTAAATTATTGAGACCTAAAAAAGTTGCAGTTATAGGAGCTAGTGAAAAGTCTGGATTTGGAGGAGATACTTGTAGAAATATAATAAAGTATCAATCTAATATAGATAATGTTTATTTTGTAAATCCAAAACAAGAAAGTATAATGGGGAAGAAATGTTACAAAAGTATAAGTGAAATAGATGATGAAATAGATCTTGCAGTTATTTGTACTTCTCAAAAAACAGTAGTACCTCTACTAAAAGAAGCTAAAACTAAGGGAGTTGGAGGAGCTGTTGTTTATGCGAGTGGATATTCAGAAGTTGGAGATGAAGAAGGCAAAGAGCAAGAACGAAATCTTATAGAAGCAGCTAAAGAGTTAGATATAGCTGTAATGGGACCTAACTGTGGAGGATATATAAATTTTATAGATAGCACATTTAGTTTTGCATTTGTTGGAGATTATGCAAACAAAAAAGGTAAAATAGGATTTATATCTCAAAGCGGTCAGTTTTGTATAGATATGCTGAAAAACCCAGAAATGAAGTATTCTTATGCTATATCTGCTGGAAATAGTAGAATAGTTCAAATGGAAGATTATATGAATTTTTTACTTGAGGATGAGGATACAAAAGTAATAGCAATGTACCTAGAAGGAGTAAAAAATCCTATTAAATTTGAAGAATGCCTAAGAAAAGCTGCTCAGATAAAAAAACCAATTGTAATTTTAAAGGCAGGAAGAAGTCCTAAGGGGCAAGAAACAGCTGCTTCTCATACGGGAAGTATGGCAGGTAGTGATAAAACGTACGATGCAATATTTGAAAAATTTGGTGTAATAAGAGTTGACGATATGCAAGACTTAAGAAGTACTTCGGCAATACTTGCTACTCTTAAGACACTACCTAAAAATAATAAATTTGGGGCTATGTGTGTTTCAGGTGGAGAAACAGCAGTATCAGCAGATACAGGTTATATGTATGGAATAGAGTTTCCAAATTTCTCTCATGAAACTCTAGAAAAATTATCAAAACTATTACCACCATATGCAACACCAAGAAATCCATTGGATATGACATCTACATTAGCTTATAACACTGATAGATTTGCTGATGGAATTACGGCAGTTATGAGTGATGAAAATGTAGATATGTGTTTAATTGGATTTACAATATCAGAAAATGTTACAGTATCGAATGAAATTATGTTTGAAGGAATAAAAAAAGCATCAGAGAGAATGGATAAGCCAATTGCTTTAATGAGTTTTATGGAGACATCAAGAAATAAAGAATTTGTAGAAAGATTTATTAATATAGGCATACCAGTATTACCAACGACAAAATATGGATTCAGCGCATTAAAACATTTAGTTGAATTTGTAGAATACACATCAGAGGATAAAGATCTTGAGCTTGCAATACCAGATATGACAAATAAAAAAGAAACAATAGCATTAAGTGAATATGCTAGTAAAAAAATGCTTTCTGATTACGGAGTTAATGTAGATTTAGGAATGATAGTTACAAGTAAAGAACAAGCGATATGTGAAGCAAATAAAATTGGCTATCCACTTGTAATGAAAATTGAATCGGCGGATATACTTCATAAATCAGATGTTGGAGGCGTTAAGCTGAATATTAGAAATGAAAAAGAAGTTAAAAATGCTTATGAGGAAATAATGAGTAGTGTATCAGAAAAAGCACCTAAAGCTAAAATAAATGGAATACTAATGCAAAAAATGCTTAACAAAGGTACTGAGATGATAGTTGGATTAAACAATGATCCACAATTTGGACCTATGATTCTAGTTGGCATGGGTGGTGTATTTGTAGAAGTGTTTAAGGATGTATCCTTATATCCAGTACCATTAAACAAAAAGGAAGCAGAACATATGATAAAATCTCTGAAATCTTTTAAATTATTAAATGGTTATAGAGGTGGAGATGTGGCTGATATAGATGCATTAACAGAAATGATAGTAAGCATTTCTGACTTTGCATACAAAAATAAAGATAATATTAAAGAGTTAGATATAAACCCACTTTTTGTATATCCTGAGGGAGAAGGCGTTGGAATAGCTGATGCTCTTATAGTTTTAAATCAATAAACTTAATTAAATGAGTTTAGAAATAAATGAATAAATCTATAAAATTTTGGGTTAGTGAATAACATGGAGGGATGTTATGGATAAAAAAGAAAAAAACATTGTTAAGCGTAAACCAACGCCTGCTGAATCGATTATAGGAGTATTATTCTTATTAGTAATAATAGTTGTAGGCAGTGTTATTATGAAATTGTCTGTAGAGCTAATGTTTGTTTTAGGTACTTTATTTGTTGGATTCATAGGTAAGAGATGCGGGTTTACATATAAAGAAATTAAAAAAGGTATGTTGGACTCTGTAGCCGATAATGCGGAAATACTTGTAATAATGTTAGGTATAGGTTTCTTAATAGGAAGTTGGATTTATTCAGGCACAGTTCCTTGTATGATAGGATGGCTTGCTAATTTAATAAGTGTAAAGTATGTATTAGTTTTATCCTTCTTATTCTGTGCAATAATAGCTGCTATAATAGGAACTTCTAGTGCAACTATGGGTACTATAGGAGTTATAATGCTTGGCGTTGCAACAATACAAGGTGTATCTCCTGGAATAGCTGCAGCTGCAGTTATATGTGGATCTTTCTTAGGACAAATAACATCAGTAGTATCGGATATGGTTAACTGGAATTCAAGTATAACAGGTAACACTACTCAATCAACAGTTATGCTTTGTTTACCAGCAGAAGCTATAGGAGTTATAGTATCACTAGTATTTTTCTTTATAGTAGGTTTAAGATTAGATTCAGCTGCAACTCCAGAGTCTGTAAATCAAATAAAATTATTAGTAGATACAGTTTTTATAAGTTATAAATCATCAATTATAGTTTTATTACCTGTAATAATATTATTCTTTATGGTAATAAAAAAATGTGATGTTATACCAACTTTATTTGTATCAGGTATAGCTGCATTGTTAGTAGGAATGTTATATCAAGGTTTTTCTATAAATGATGCATTTTCAGTAGCTTATGGTGGATTTAATCCAGAAATGCTTAATTTAGCAGAAGGAACTGAGTTAATGCCAGAGTTCCAAAACCTTATTACTAGAGGTGGGATGATGTCTATGGCAGATTTCTTAATATCAATTCCATTGATGATGGCTTATGTAGGAACTTTATCAACAATAGGTGCGGCTCAAGTTATATCAGAGACTTTCTTAAAGGATGTAAAAAGACCAGGAAATGCAATTGCAGTAAATACTATTTCATCATTATTTCTATGTGCAGCTACAGGTAGTGTAATGGCACCTGGAATGTTAGGATCTAGAATGTTTACTAGTGTATATGAAAAAGCAGGAATAAGTCGTAGAAATATGGTAACAGCATTTCAGTTTTCTTGTACTAATGGGGTACTTTTATTCCCTTGGTGTGCAGTAACAATGTATGCTCAAAGTATAGTGGGTATAGAAGCTATACAATGGATACCATATTTAACTTTGGTGTATGTTCCAATAATAGTTAATATTATATTTGGCTATTTAGGAATAGGTATAATTAAGCTTAAAGATGATAAAATTGCAGAACCAGTTTCAATATGAAAATAGGCCCAAATTCTACCCTTTATATAGATTATTCCCTGTAGGCTTGTATAAATCTGCAGGGAATGACAATTAAAGATTTCCATTACTTTTACTTAAATTGAGGTGAAGCTGGGGGATGGATAATAAGAGCATGGACAAGAGATACAAATTTTCGTTTAAATTTTCTTTATTTATATTATTAATCATATCGATGATTTTAACTTTAGGAATTTCATTTTCAGTACCAACATCAGTATTATTGCTTATAATTTTAATATTTCTTTTCGTAATATCATTGTTAAATAAAGTACCTTATAAAGATATTGAAGCAGCAATGATAAATGGTGTTAAGAGTGTTAACAACGCAATAATAATACTTTTATTAGTAGGAGTAATTATTGCTACGTGGATAAAAAGTGGTATAGTACCCATGATAATATACTATGGACTAGATACTCTAAATCCAGATATATTATTACCTATAACTTTTATACTTTGTGCCATAATGTCTATTTGCACTGGTAGTTCATGGGGAACATGTGGAACGATTGGTATTGCATTTGTAAGTATAGGAGAAAGCCTTGGCGTACCAACATATGTAATAGTTGGTGCAGTAATATCAGGAGCAACAGTAGGTGATAAAATTTCACCACTATCAGATACTACCATAGTAGCATCTAGCATAGCAGAAGTTGATATTTATAGACATATTAAATCAATGATGTATACTACAACACCCACGTTTTTAATTTGCTTAATAGCATACTTTTTTATAGGAAAATATTTTGGAGGAAGCAATTTTGATCCTCAAGCGACTATTGAAATAAAAGATGTATTATATTCACAGTTTAAATTTAGTCCATTATTATTATTACTTCCTATTTCTATATTTATAATGAGTATTAAAAAGACACCAGCAATATTGTCATTACTAATATCTGGAATACTGGGTGCTATAGCAGCTGTTGTTGTACAGGGGAATAAGATAATTGATGTTTTACAAGTTATGTATAAAGGTAACATATCATCAACAGGAATAGAGATAGTTGATGGAATGCTTACTAATGGTGGACTAGTTTCAATGTTTCCTACTGTATGCATAATTATATTTGCATTGGGTATTGGTGGTATTTTAAATGATTTAAAAATATTAAATCCCATAATCGAAAGATTAAAGAAAGTAGTAAAAACTGATGAAGGTTTAGTAGTACTTACCTTAATATGTGGAAGTATTACAGTAATAACATTATCATCATTATATGTATCAGCAATTTTAGTTGGTAAAATATTCAAAAATAATTATGATGAGAGAAATATAGATAGAAGTATTTTATCTCGTTCAATAGAAGAGTCAACAACAATCACTACACCTTTAATACCGTGGCATTCAAGTTATATATATTATACTCAGTTATTTAATTTAACTAATATGCAGTTTGTTCCTTTCACCATATTTTGTTGGTTAAACTTAGTAATTAGTATAGTGCTGACTAAGTTAGGTGTGTTTACACCATTATTTAGAGGTGAAAAGCTATTTAAATTAAAAATAAAAGAAGAACATAGTAATTGTTAATAATTATATTTTAATTAGGAGGAGTAAATATGAGTTTTAATTATGCTAACCGTATGTCACATGTTAAGGGATCAGCAGCAAGGGCAATGTTAAAAATAACTAGAAATCCAGAGGTTATATCATTTGCAGGAGGATTACCTGCACCAGAATTATTCCCAGTTGAAGAATTTAAACAAATGTCTAAATTAGTTTTAGAAGAAAATGGGGCAAATGCATTGCAATATGGACCAGCAGAAGGATATGAGCCATTAAGAAAACAGATAGCTGAAAGAATGAAAAAATCAAGTGTAGAAATAGATCCTTCTAATATTTTAATTACTAGTGGATCTCAACAAGGATTAGATTTCTCAGCTAAGATATTTATAAATCCTGGTGATATTATTATATGCGAGAGTCCAAGTTATTTAGGAGCTATAAATGCTTTTAATGCTTATGAACCTGATTATATAGATATAAAAACAGATGATGATGGAATGGTAATGGAAGATCTAGAATATGCATTAAAAAATAATGATAATGTAAAGCTAATTTACGTTATTCCAGATTTTCAAAACCCATCAGGAAAGACATGGTCTCTAGAGAGAAGAAAGCAATTAGTAGAATTAGCTAATAAATATAATGTAGTAATAGTAGAAGATAATCCATATGGAGAACTTATATTTGAAGGGGAAATGCTACCGGCCATAAAACATTTTGATACAGAAGATAGAGTTATATTCTTAGGTACTTTCTCAAAAATATTTTCTCCTGGATTAAGAATTGGTTGGGCTGCATCTGGAAAGGAAATAATTCATCAATTCAATTTATGCAAACAAGGAGCAGACTTGCAATCAAGTACTATATCACAGATGGAATTATCCAAGTTTTTGGATAACTACGATATAGAGGAACACATAAATAAAATTATAGAAGTTTATAGAAGAAGAAGAGACTTGATGCTAGGTACAATGAAAGAAGTATTTCCTAAAGAAGTAAAATACACTTATCCGAAGGGTGGATTGTTTATATGGGTTGAATTACCAGAACATATAAATGCTGAAGAAGTAAGTGAAAAGGCATTAGAAAAGAAAGTAGCGTTTATAGTAGGAAATCCATTCTTCCCAAGAGGAGGACATGATAATACATTTAGAATGAATTTTTCCAATATGCCAGAGGATAAAATTGTTGAAGGTGTAAAACGTTTAGGAGCAGTATTAAATGAACTACTTGTAAATGAAACAGTATAAATTGATCTAGTTAAAAATTAGGAGGAGAATATGTTTAATAAAATAATAGTTATAGATCCAATGGAAATAGTAGAAGAAAGCAAAAATAAACTTAATAATCTTGCTAAGGAAGTAATATTCTTTGATACATTAGCAGAAACTGATGAAGAAAAAATTCAGCGTATAGGAGATGCAGAAGCTGTTCTTGTTTCATACAGGGGTTCTATTGGTGGAGCTGTTATAAAAGCTTGTACTAATCTAAAATATATAGGTATGTGTTGTACATTATACTCTGCTGAAAGTGCAAATGTGGATATAATAACAGCAAAGAAAATGGGGATAGAAGTATTAGGAATAAGTCATTATGGTGACAACGGAGTGATTGAGTTTATAGTGGGAGGACTTATTAGATTAATACATGGATTTGGAAGTCATCAGTGGAGAGAAGAACCATATGAATTAGATGGATTAAATATAGGTGTAATTGGTATGGGGAATACGGGTTATAATGCAGCTAAAGCTCTTAATTATTTTGGAGCAAATATCTCTTACTATGATAGAGTTGAAAAAGAATTTTGTAAAAATGATGGTTTTGAATTACGTTCATTATACCATGTTTTAAAAGACTCAGATGTAATTATAACTTGTTTAAATAGAAATACTAAGGTACTTTTTGAAGAAGAATTTAAAATAATGGGTAGTGGAAAAATATTAATTAATACATCAATAAGTCCTACTTATGATATTGATGCCTTAGAAAAATGGTTAAGTGACAAATCAAATTATTATATATGTGATTCAGATATGGCCTTAGGAGATGAAAATGGAAAACTTATTAAACTTGACAATGTAATATGTTCGCATAAAGCATCAGGAGGTTCGCATCAAGAAAAGTTTAGATTTGCAGAAAAAATAATAGAAAATATAGAAAAATTTTTAAGTAAAAATAGCGTT
>NZ_JANKBY010000121.1:0-10151 GCF_024621905.1 Terrisporobacter muris | reverse complement strand
AAGTGCAACAACAATTAAACAAAAATTAAATTATAAATTAAAGAAAAATTCAATTGCGCACAAAGATTTTACTATGCTACAATTCAAGTGAGAGTAGGGTGAATGTAAAATTCTACCAATTAAATAACAAACATAAATTAAAAATAAATTTACTTATTAATAAGGGGGCTTTACAAAATGTCTAATTACGTACAAGAGTGTATCGAACTTTGTAAGAAAAATAATCCAGGTGAAGTAGAATTCCACCAAACAGTTGAAGAAGTTTTATCTTCATTAGTACCAGTAATGGAAAAGCATCCAGAATATGAAAAAGCAGCAATATTAGAAAGATTAACAGAACCAGAAAGAGGGATAACTTTCAGAGTTGTTTGGACAGATGATAATGGTAATGTACAAGTAAATAAAGGATACAGATACCAATTTAATAGTGCAATAGGGCCATATAAAGGTGGTTTAAGATTTGCACCAAACGTTTACCCAGGAATAATAAAATTCTTAGGATTTGAACAAATATTCAAAAACAGCTTAACTGGTCTTCCAATAGGTGGAGGTAAAGGTGGAGCTGACTTTGATCCTAATGGTAAATCAGATGCTGAAATAATGAGATTCTGTCAAGCTTTCATGACTGAATTATATAGACATATAGGACCAGAAACTGACGTTCCAGCTGGAGACTTAGGTGTTGGTGCTAGAGAAGTTGGATATATGTTTGGACAATATAAGAGATTAGTAAATAGATTTGAAGGTGTTTTAACTGGTAAAGGACTTTCTTATGGTGGATTACAAGGAAGAACTGAAGCTACTGGATATGGAATAGTATTCTTTGCTAACGCTATGTTAGAAGCAAATGGAGAAAAATTAGCTGGTAAGGAAGTAGCTATATCAGGATTTGGTAATGTTGCTTGGGGTACTGCTCAAAAATTAAATGAATTAGGCGCTAAATTAGTTACAATATCTGGACCAGATGGATATATATATGATCCAGATGGAATAAGTGGAGAAAAAGTTGCATATATGCTTGAATTAAGAAACTCAGGTAAAAACGTATGTGCTCCATATGCTGATAAATTCCCAGGATCTAAATTTGTAGCTGGTAAAAAACCATGGGAAGTAAAAGCTGATTTATATATTCCATGTGCTACTCAAAATGAAATATTAATCGATGATGCAAAAAATATAGTTGCTAATGGATGTAAATTCGTATGTGAAGGATCAAACATGTCTTCAACTAACGAAGCTATAAAATATTTACAAGATAACGGAATAATAGTAGGACCTTCTAAAGCTGCTAATGCTGGTGGAGTTGCTTGCTCTTGTATAGAAATGGGTCAAAACTCTGGTAAAACTGTATTCACTCCAGAACAAGTATATGCTCAATTAGAAAATATCATGGTTGGAATACATGATGCTTGTGCTAATGCTTCTCAAACTTATGGATTTGGATATAACTTAGTTGCTGGAGCAAATATAGCAGGATTCTTAAAAGTTGCTGATGCTATGATGGCTCAAGGTTTAGTATAAAAATTTTATTGACAAAATAAGCATTTTCTTAAGGTAAGTATAAATTTTAATATAAAAATAAAAACAGAAGATAGAAATATCTTCTGTTTTTTAATTACTAAAAATGTTGACATGAAAATATAAAAGTGATAATCTACTAGAGATATGAAATACTTTTAAATTTAGTCCAGAGAGGCTAAAAAAGGAGGAAAATATGTTAAAATCAAGGAATTTAATCCAACCAGAAGACTTTTCTGTTAGAGAAATAGATGAAATTTTAAATTTAGCTGAGGATATTATGCAAAGTCCATCAGCATATTCTCGTGTTTGTGAAGGTAAATTAATGGCGACTTTATTTTATGAGCCATCAACAAGAACAAGATTAAGCTTTGAAGCAGCTATGAAACGTTTAGGAGGAGAAATAATAGGTTTCTCTGAACCAAACTCTTCATCAGTATCAAAAGGAGAATCATTAGGAGATACAATGAGAGTTGTATCTGGATATGTAGATCTTATTGTTATGAGACATCCTGTAGCTGGGGCGGCTGAAGAAGCAACTAAATACACGAGTGTACCATTCATTAATGCAGGAGACGGCGGAAATCAACACCCGACTCAAACCCTTACTGATTTACTCACAATAAAATCCCTAAAAGGAACTTTAAGTAATCACACAATAGGACTTTGTGGAGATTTAAAATATGGAAGAACGGTTCATTCATTAGTAAAAGCAATGACAAGATATGAAGATAATAGATTTGTGTTTATATCACCAGAAGAACTAAGTATGCCAGAATATATAAAAGAAAAAATTAAAAGCTATTCATATTGTGAAACTTCACATTTAGACGAATCTTTAAAAAAACTAGATTTACTTTATATGACTAGAATTCAAAGAGAAAGATTTGCAGATAGTGATGAGTATGAAAGATTAAAAGATAGCTATATATTAGATAAAGAGAAAATGGATAATGCAAAAGAAGATATGCTAGTTATGCATCCATTACCAAGAGTTAATGAAATATCTATAGATGTAGATGATGATGAAAGAGCAGTTTACTTTAAACAAGCTACTTATGGTATGTATGTACGAATGGCTTTAATTATTAAGCTTTTAGGCGTAGATATAAAGAATTAATAATTAGTAATATTGGAAAAGTAAATTTTGAGCAACGGAGTTACCTGAAGTGATTTCGTTGGCGACATGAAGCGTAGCGACAACACAGTGGCTTAAGCGAAGTGAATTTTATGGAGGATTTAAAATGTATAAAGTAATTAGAAATGAGTATATTGGGGAAGAAATGTACTTAATGGAAGTAGCAGGAAGTTTCAAAGGTGAAATGGGTCAATTCTACATGTTAAGAGCTTGGGATAATTATCCTTTATTATCAAGACCTATAAGCATTCATGATATAAATGAAAATAGTATAAGTTTCTTATATAAAGTTGTAGGAGAAGGAACAAAAATACTGAGTAAATTAAAAGTAGAAGATACTATTAAATTAGAAGGACCTTATGGACATGGTTACGAAAAGGTAGAAGGAAAAGTAGCGTTAGTAGGAGGAGGAATAGGTATTGCACCACTTTATTTAGTTGCAAAGAATATTCCAAACTGTGATGCTTACTTAGGTTTTAGAAATGAACCTATTTTAATAGACAAATATAATGAAGTTTGTAATGAGGTAAATGTTGCTGTAGGTAATACATTTGTTACAGATATTTTAGATATAGAAAAATATGATTATATATTAACTTGTGGACCAACACCAATGATGGAAAAGCTAGTTAAAATGACAGAAGGAACAAATACAAAATTATTTGTTTCATTAGAAAATCATATGGCATGTGGCGTAGGTGCATGTCTAGTATGTACTTGTAAAACTAAATTTGGAAACAAGAAAACTTGTAAAGATGGCCCAGTATTCAGAGGAGAGGACGTGATTTTTAATGGCTAATTTAAATGTGAAATTTAAGGATCTTAATTTTAAAAATCCAGTAATAATGGCATCTGGAACTTTTGGATTTGGGAAAGAATACAACGAAATTTATGATATAGAAAAATTAGGTGGAATAAGTTCTAAAGGACTTACATTAAATCAAAAAGATGGAAACAATGGAATGAGAGTTTTTGAAACTCCATCTGGAATGATGAATAGTGTAGGTTTAGAAAATCCAGGGGTACAAGGATTTATAGATAAAGAGCTACCATTCTTTTCTGATTTAGATTTAGTAAGAATAGTTAACCTTGGTGGAGGAACATTAGATGACTACATAAAAGGTGCTGAATTACTAAGGGGAAAAGATGTGGATGTGATAGAGCTAAATATATCTTGTCCAAATGTAAAAGCTGGAGGAATGGCTTTTGGAATAAAAAATGAAGTTGCAAGAGAAATAGTAAGAGAAGTTAGAAAAGTTGTTGATAAACCTCTTGTAATAAAGTTATCACCAAATGCTGAAGATATAGTAGGTATGGCGAGAGTTTGTGAAGAAGAAGGAGTTGATGGAGTTTCTTTAGTAAACACATTTAAAGCTTTAGCAATAGATATAAACAGAAGAAAACCTGTATTTGAAAATGTATATGCAGGATTATCTGGACCAGCAATAAAACCAATAGCCCTTAGAATGGTTAATGAAGTTTCTAAAAACATAGAAATACCAGTATGGGGAATGGGTGGAATAACAACTGCCAATGATGCCATAGAATTTATAATGGCAGGTTCTTCTTGTATTCAAGTAGGAACAGCAAACTTTGTAAATCCCAAAATAGGACTTGAGATAATAGATGGAATAGAAAAGTTTATGAAACAAGAAGGAATTAAAACTCTTGATGAAATAAGAGGAATTATATAAATATAAGTAGTGATTTATTAAAAAACAAAGTTAAAAATAACTAATAAATATTAGTGAAAAAATAATTTACAATAAATATTAAACAATCGGAGGAGTAAACAAATGAGTAAAGTAGATGTAGTTGAAATATTAAAGAAAAGTGATGCATTATTAGAAGGACATTTCTTATTATCATCAGGAAAGCATAGTAACAGATATGTACAATGTGCAAAGGTATTAAGATTCCCAGAATATGCAGAGCAAGTATTAAGCACAGTTGTTGATCAGATAAAAGATTTAGGAATAGATTTAGTAGTAGGACCAGCAATGGGTGGAGTAATAGTTTCTTACGAATTAGGAAGACAATTAGGAAAAGAATCAGTATTCACTGAGAGAAAAGACGGAGTAATGCAACTTAGAAGAGGATTTGAAGTTAAACCAGGAGCTAAAATAATAATAGCAGAGGATGTTGTTACAACTGGTAAATCAACTATAGAAACTAAGAAATGTTTAGAAGCTTTAGGTGGAGAAGTAATAGGAGTTGCTTGTATAGCAAACAGAACTAGTGAAGATATAGGAATGCCAATATATAGTGCTATAAAATTAGATATACAAGTTCATGAAGCTGATGAGTGTCCAATTTGTAAAGAAGGTAAGGTAGAGTTAGTTAAGCCAGGAAGTAGAGAGTTTAAAGAATTAGGAATGTAATTTGTAAACTGTATCCCATGGAATAGATGATAAAAGTCTATTCTATGGGATTTTTGTATTAAAATATCTATTAGTAAACATTTCACTTATTTAATAAATGTTTTTCTGTACTCAAAAGGAGTTATATTAAGTGTTTTCTTAAATACTTTTGAAAAGTATGCTTGAGATGAAAAACCAACTAAATCACTTATTCTACTAATAGAATAACTACTTTTTCTAAGCAGAGAACAGGCTTTTTTTATTCTAAATTCAATTATGTATTGTTGAGGAGTAGTCATCATACTTTCTTTAAATATTTTATAAAAATAGCTCCTATCAATAGTAAGGTAATTACTTACATCTGAAACTGTTATGCTTTTGTAGTAGTTATCTTTAATATAATCTAAAGCTTTATGAATATATTCATTAGAATTAGAATAACCATCTACAACTTCTTCATACTCATCAATCTTTAATAAAGAGAAAAATTGATACAAATAACCTAATGCCATATACAAATCATTATGACAACAGCATTCATAAATATTTCTAAAATAGTTGTCTAATTTATTATCTTTATCATATCTAAAAATAAAGTTATCATTTTTGAATCCACACATTGATAATAATTCTTTAGCTTTGATACCGTTTATTCCAATCCATCTATAAACCCAAGGATTATCTGCTAGAGCATAGTAATTGTTAGCAGTATCAGGAGGAATAAAAAATCCATCTCCTGCTTTTAAATGATAACACTGATCATTTATAAAAAATAATCCTTCTCCTTCTAGTATATAGTGAATTAAGTAATAATCAATAGGTTCATATTGATAAGGGTCTCTCGGTTCGCAATGTTCATATCCACATTCAAAAATATATAATTCATTACTAGGTTTTAATTCAGTTGAAAAAATACCTATTCTATTCATTAAATTCTCCTTTTAATTAAAATTTATATTAAAAATATAAAATAAATAGGGAATTTTGTCAAACTTATAAATATATAGACAACAATAGTATAAAATCTAGAAACATTAATGCATTGATAAATAAAATTATAGATGATATTATAATCCCAAGAAAACGTTTTTTGAGTACGATTTATATTTTATTAGGAGGATTATAGTATGAAAGAGGAAAGAGGAAGTCTAAGTTCTAAAGCACTAATGCTTATGACATTTACAGCAGTATTTTCATTTGGAAACATTATTGATAGTAGTGTAAATATTGGATTAGCTACAATACCATCATACATATTTGGAACTATATTTTATTTCTTCCCATTTGCGTTGATGATTGGGGAATTTGCATCAGCAAGTTCAGATTCGGAATCAGGGATAAATAGCTGGATAAAAAAATCTCTAGGTGCAAGATGGGCATTTTTAGGATCTTGGTCATATTTCTTTGTAAATTTATTTTTCTTTACATCATTATTACCAAAAGTATTAATATATGCGTCATTCACATTTACAGGGATAAATGTATTCGAGGGGAAAACCGTATTAATATCAATAATATCAATAATATTATTCTGGATAGTAACTTTTGTATCAACAAAAGGTGTATCTTGGATAGCTAAAATTACAAATCTTTCTGGAATAGCTAGAATTGTATTAGGATTAGGATTTATAGTTTTATCATTTGGGGTTATCATATTCTTTGGAAAAGCACCAGCTCAAGAATTTACTACTGAAGCGATTATGCCAAAGTTTAACTGGACTTACTTTATGGTTTTAGCTTGGGTATTACAAGCTGTTGGTGGAGCTGAAAGTATAGGAGTATATATTAAAGATGTAAAAGGTGGAAACAAAACATTTATAAGGACAATGTTAATATCTACTATAATTGTTGGAGGATTATATGCTTTAGGAGCAGTATCTGTAGGTTTAATTGTTCCAGCTGAAACTTTATCAGGAAACTTCTCTAACGGATTATTTGATGCATTTAAAATTTTAGGAGCTCACTATGGTTTAGGAAACATAGTTACAAATATTGTAGGATTTATAATGTTACTTGCAAGTTTAGGTTCATTAGTACTATGGACAGCTGCACCTGTAAAAGTATTATTCTCTGAAATACCAGAAGGTATATTTGGTAGTTGGGTTGCAAAGACAGATAATAATGGAAATCCTGTAAATGCACTATATCTTCAAGCTATAATAGTAACAATATTATTAATAATACCAGCTTTAGGAATAGGTTCTATAGATAATTTACTAGAAATGTTAATAAACATGACAGCATCTACTTCATTAATACCAGTATTATTCTTCCTAGTTGGATACATAGTATTAAGAGCTAAAAAAGATGACATGGAAAGAAGTTTTAAAGTTGGATCTAGAGGACTTGGAATAAGTTTAGGAGTTTTATTATTAGTATTATTTACATTTGTGTTTATAATATCTTCAATTCCATCACCAGATACATTTGCTGCATACTTCAATGGAACGTTAGAGGCAGGAGCAACTAATCCAGTATTTGTACTACTTTATAATGTATTAGGATTGGTTGTATTCCTAGGGTTTGCGGAAATATGTTGGAGAAAATATGAGAAAAAAGTTGGTAAAGATATAGCAAATGAAAGAATAAAAACTAGTGCTTAATGATATGTAATTTATGATTAGCTTATAAAACTCAGTAAAATACATTAAAAACTAGATATAAAAAATATAAAAATACAATCAACAAAGTAGATTGGTGAATTTTCCTAAATACTTTGTTGATTAGTTAAAATATGGGGGGATTATTTTGAAAAATTTTGGACCAATAAGCTCGAAAATAGATAAAATGCTTCATGGAGCAGATTATAACCCAGAACAATGGATTGATGTGCCGGGTATATGGGGAGAAGATGTTAGATTAATGAAACTATCTCATTCTAATGTGGTAGCAGTAGGTATATTCTCATGGACTATGCTAGAACCACAAGAAGGAGTTTTCCAATTTGAATGGTTAGATGAAATAATGGATTTAATGCACAAAAACGGAAATTATGTTATTCTTGCCACTCCAAGTGGAGCTAAACCAGCGTGGATGGCTCACAAATATCCAGAAACTTTAAGAGTAACACCAAATAGAGTGAGAAACTTATATGGGGAGCGTCATAATCACTGTTATACATCTCCTATATATAGAGAAAAAATCGCAATAATAGATAGATTATTAGCAGAGAGATATAAGGACCATCCAGCATTAATTATGTGGCATATCTCAAATGAGTTTGAAGGACAATGTAACTGTTCTTTATGTGAAGAAGCATTTAGAGAGTATTTAAAAGAAAAATATGACAATGATTTAGACAAATTAAACCATGCATGGTGGAGTAAATTCTGGAGTCATACATTTAATGATTGGAGTGAAATAGAAGCACCAGCTCCACACGGAGAGCCAGCGCTACATGGATTGAACTTAGATTGGATGAGATTTGTAACTCACCAAACTCTAGATTACTATAAGCATGAAAGAAGTATTTTAAAAGAAATATGTCCAGATATTCCTGTAACTACAAACTTCCATGATTATATATCACTTGAAAGAGGAATTGATTACTGGAAATTTGCACCTTACTTAGATGTAGTATCTTGGGATAACTATCCTTACTGGCATGGTGAGAGATCAGATGCTCATGAAGGTAGTAGAATTGGATTTGTTCATGACTTAAATAGATCAATATTAAATGGTAAACCATTTATGATGATGGAAAGTTCTCCAAGTTCAACAAACTGGCAACCAGTGGCTAAATTAAGAAGACCAGGTATGCATGTATTATCTTCTCTTCAAGCAGTAGCACATGGATCTGATACTGTACAGTATTTCCAATGGAGAAAAAGTAGAGGATCATCAGAAAAGTTCCATGGAGCTGTAGTTGACCATTGTGGACATGAAAATACTAGAGTATTTAGAGATGTAACAAGGGTTGGTGAGATATTAAGTAATCTTACAGATGTAATAGGAACATCTGTAGAACCAGAAGTAGCAGTTATTTACGATTGGGAAAACTTCTGGGCTGTAAATGATGCTCAAGGTCCAAGAATAGAGAAAAAGGATTATCATGATACAGTTCAAAAGCACTACAAAGCATTTTGGGATATGTCAATTCCAGTAGATGTTATAAACATGGACTGTGAATTCTCTAAATATAAGGTTGTGGTAGCACCAATGCTTTATATGGTAAGACCAGGTGTTGGAGAAAGACTAGAAGAGTTTGTAAAAAATGGAGGAACTCTAGTAACTACTTACTGGAGTGGAATAGTTGATGAAAATGACTTATGTTTCTTAGGAGGATTCCCAGGTCCACTTAGAAAAGTTACAGGTATATGGTCTGAAGAGTTAGATGCTCTTTATGATGAAGATGTAAACTATGTAACTATAGAAGACAATAATAGTCTTTCTATGAAAGGTGAATATAAGGCAAAAATATTCTGTGATTTAATACATTCAGAAGGTGCAGAAGTTCTTGCAACTTACAAAACAGATTTCTATAAAGGTATGCCTGCGTTAACTTGCAATAAGTTTGGACAAGGTGAAGCTTACTATATAGCATTTAGAAATAATGATGAGTTCTTAACAGATTTCTATAGAAGTGTTGCGAAGAAGATACAATTACAAAGAGCTATAGAATTAGACTTACCTACAGGTATTAATGCTCAAGTTCGTAGAGATGAAAATAATGAATTTGTATTCTTTATGAACTTCACAGATGAAGATAAGACTATTGATATTAAAGACTTTAACTTAATAGATATGGAAAATAATGATAAAATAGAGGCAACTTTAGAGTTAGAACCTTATGGTGTAAGAATAGTTAGAGTTAAATAGTATTTAAAAGCTGTAGTACTTATAGGTGCTACAGCTTTTTAGGTATGGTTTAATATTTTGTACATGTGGTCAAGGAATATTTAAATATAAGCTCTAAATTATAGGAAACTTTCTAAAGTGAAGTAGTGATTTTTACTTATAAAATATAATAGAATTTGTGTATTATAAATATATAAAGGAAAATATTCTAGCCATCGTAATATTTGGAAGTTATGGTACTGAAAAGAAGACTTTGGAAAGTGATATAGACATAGCAGAGTTTGAAGAAACATATGAACTATTCATACAAAATTAAGTGTTTATTTTAGATAGAAATC
>NZ_JANKBY010000120.1:0-10162 GCF_024621905.1 Terrisporobacter muris | reverse complement strand
TGACTTACTATAAATATAAATAAAAAAAATAAAAAAAAATTGGAAAATAATTGACAAAAAAAACTATAATATGATAGAATTTTTGTTGAAAATTCAATAGGCAAACCTATGGAAACATAGGGACGCAAAGCTATAGGGACTAAGGTTTTAAAACTATGTCAGCCAGTTGCCAAAGAGTACATTATACTTTTTGTTTTAAGATTTATAGTTAATATTACTGCAGGTATTTGCATGAAAATATTAAATTATCAAGTCTATATTAAGTTGCTCTTTTTGAGCAACTTTTTTTATTGCAATTTAAAACATGCAAATTTAATGTACTTCTGAGGGAGATCAATCAGGAGGGAAAAATGAAGAGGAAGATAGCATCAATAGTGGCTATGTCTATAATAGCTACAAATACTATGCCTGCAATAAATGTTTTTGCAGATGAAATTATAAGAAATAAAGTAGCAAGCATAGAAAAAGAAGTAAGCAAAAATATGACAGTGGAGAATTTCAAAATAAGAAATTATGAAAATTTCCCTAGTTATAATAAAGCTTATAAAGTAAATGTAGAATCTATAACTAATAATGGCGGTAAGTATAATCAAAGTATTATAACTAACGCTATAGATGGTAAGCTAGAAACTCATTGGGAAACAGGAAAAGAAAATAAAGCAGACTTTAAAAATGAGGTAGAGTTTGAATTTGAAAACGTTGAAAAAATAAACAGATTAGCTTATGCTACTAGACAAGATGGTGCAAAACCTAAAGGTTATCCTAAAGTTGCACAAATATTAGTAGCAGATTCAAATGAATCAGATTACACGCTAGTAGGTGAAGTTGCAAGTACTAAAGTAACTGGAGATATGGTTGAATTTAGATTCGACACAGTAGAAGCTAAGAAAGTTAAGTTCATATTCTCTGATGCTCATGATGGTTGGGCAAGTGCTTCTGAGTTTTGGTTTTATAAAGAAGATAAAACTTTAGATAAAATGGAAACCATTTTTACGGATAATAACATGAATGAAGTTAACCCTGAATTTGCTAACATAGAAGATCTTAAAGCCTTGGAAGAAGAAGCTAAAGATCATCCCTTTTATGCAAACTTCAAGGAAGATATAGATAATGCTATAACTATATTAGAAGGTGAAAAACTAGAAAGTGGTATAGCTAAAGTATCTAAATTAACTGCACATGGTACAGAATATCAAGATGCTTACAACGAAAAATTTATGATACCAACAAATAAAATAACTAAAGTAGAAGCTAATGGTGGAATATATTCAGGAACTAAATATGAATATATGTTTGATGGTGACCCTAATACACATTGGGAAACTAACAGAAGCAACGGTACAGATTTCACAAATGAAATAACTTTAACTTTAGATGAAGCACAAACCATAGATAGATTAGCTTATAAAGCTAGAAGTGTAAATAGCAAGGGATTCCCTACTAAGTTTGAAATACATGTTTCAGAAACTTCTAAAGGGCAAACTTTCCAAAAAGTAGCAACTGGAGAAGCTAATGTAACAAGTGATATGGTTGAATTCAAGTTCGCTCCTACAAAGGCTAAGAGAGTTAAATTAGTATTTAATGAGTGTAACAGTAATAGAGCGTTTGCTTCAGAAATGAGATTATATAAGCAAGATGAATTAAGTGAAAAGTACGCTACATTATTTACAAATGATAAGAAAAATGAAGTAAGTAGTGAGTTCAATTCTACAGATAAACTAGAAAAGTTTGCTAAAGAGTTAGAGACACACCCTTTATATAATTTATATAAAGAAGGTATAAATGATGCTAGATTAATACTTGAAAATAAGAAAGTTACATATATGGATGCAAGAGTATCCAAATTTAAAGAGTTTGGTTCACCTGAGTTAGCAGAGTATGACAAGACTTATAAAATAGATAATAAGCGTATAGTAAACATAACTACTAACGGAAGTCACTATGCTAATGAAGTAATAGCAAGAGCAATAGATGGTAATATTGAAACTGCGTGGCATTCAAATAAAACAAATAACGAAAACCACACTAATGAAGTTACAATGACATTAGACAAACTAGAAACTATAGATAAGGTAGTTTACACTTCACCTAGAGCTAGAGGATTTGCAGAAGAGTTTGATATATATGTATCTAAAACTTTAGAAGGTGATACTTTCCAAAAGGTTACAAGTGGTAGAGCAAGTAGAACTAATGATTCAGTTTCTATAAAGTTTAATCCGACAGAAGCTAGAAGAGTTAAATTTGTATATACTAAAGCTTATGAAAACTTTGCACTAGCTTATGAGTTTGGTTTATATAAACAAGACCCAGCTATAGATAAAATGGCTAGCTTATTCACAGACGAAACTATGAATACTGTAAGCGAAGAATTTGCTAATATGGAAGCTTTAAATAAATTAGAAGATGAAGTTAAAGTACATCCATTCTACGATGATTTTAAAGAAGATATAGACAATGCTAAGGCTTTGGTTGAACAAGGCGAAGTTGAAGCAACTGCAAGTAAAACTAAAAAGTTTAACCATTACAGCAACAAAGAGTATATGGAACAATATGCTATAAAGAGAGAGAATATAAAGAAAATATCTAACAACGGTGGACAATGGTCTACTATGAAAATAGATAATGCCATAGACGATGATTTAGATACATATTGGGAAACTAATACATCTAATAAAGAAGATTGGAAAAATGAAGTTACTGTAGAATTTATAAACCCTGTAACTATAGATAGAATAGCTTATGGTGCTAGAAAATCAGATAGAAAAGGTTTCTTAGAACAATTTGAAATTTATGCTTCTGCTACAACTAAAGGAGATAACTTCAAACTAGTATCTACTGCAAAAGCAGACAAAACTACTGGTTTAGTTGAAGCAAAGTTTGAGCCTACTAAATTCCAAAGATTAAAAATAAGAGTAATTAAAGGAGATCAAAGCTGGGCTACTTTAAATGAATTAATTTTCTTAAAACAAGATTCTATAGCAGATAAAGTTTATAACATGTTTACAAATGATTTAATGAATGAATTAGTTGATGAATATGACACAATAGAAGAAATAGAAACTTTAGAGAAAGAAGTTAATACACATCCATTAAAAGAAGAATTAATGGAATATATAGAAAGAGCTAAAGATGTAGTTCAAAATCCTGAACAATCTAAAGAACATGTGTACGAATTAGAATCTAGAGGAGACTCTATAAAAGAATCTCAAAAAAGACAAATGTGGAACTTCCAAGACTGGCAACCAACAGGTTTAGCAGTTAAGTCTGAGCAAAAGATAACTGTTTATGTTGATGCAGAACCAGGTGAACCATTACCATATCTAGTATTTAAACAAATGGATGTTCAAAATAATGGTACTATAAACATAAACTTAAAGAATGGTAAGAACGTTATAACAGTGCCTACAATATCTGGTACAACAATTAGAGAAGGTGTTCCATACTCAGGTGTGTTATATACTGTTAACCCATATACAGAAGAACAACAATCTAGAATGCCTAAGATAAAAATAGAAGGTGCTTTTGAGTATCCTGCTTTCGTATTAGGAGAAGATTCTGATGAAGCTATAATGAAAGAGTTAGAAGAGTATACTGAAAAGTTAAAAAAAGATCCTACATTACCAGATGTATTTGAAGTGTTTAGTAAAAAGAACTTAGTAAATACTAGAGCTACATATGCTTTAGATTGGTACAAAAAGAATAATTTACTTCCTAGTTACACTGCAAACAAGGTAGATGATATCTTAGCAGAATCAATGAAATACTGGGGATTTGATGAGTCTAGCGAAGTAAACTCTGACTTCAACTATAGATACGTTTCTATGTTAAAGTACCTAGACGGTGGTGGATTTATGAATGCAGGTAATGGTATAACAGGCTACAACCAAAACGAGCAAGGTGCAGTTTTAGGATATAACACTGGTTGGGGACTAATGCACGAATTAGGACATAATATGGATACTACTAAAATGAGTGTAGTAGAAGTTACAAACAATATGTTACCTTTACACTTTGAAGTATTAGAAGGTAAGGCAAGTAGATTCACTCAACAAAACCAATACCAAAATAACATATTCCCTAAAGTAACAAGGGAAGATTACTCAAAGAACCTTTGGTATCCAGAAAGTGATTATACTAACTTACAACACATAGCTCCATTATGGCAATTACAGTTATATGATGAAACATTCTGGCCTAGATTACAACAAGAGTTTAGAGCAAACCCTTCATTGGGTGGTGGAAACTGGGATAATAAGCATCAGGCATGGGCAATTGCAGCATCTAATGTAATGCAAATGGATTTAACTGAACATTTTGCTAGACATGGTTTCCGTGTAACTGAAGAAACTGCACAACATATGAAACAATATCCAAAACCAACTGAAAAGTTATGGTATATGAATGATAACAAATACTTAAAAGACGGTGAAACATTTAATGAAAATTTAGATTTAAAATTACATACAAAAGTAAATAAAGAAAATGTAACTTTAACTATGGAAATAGATAGAGAAAATAATAAGAGTCTTTTAGGATACGAAATATATAGAGATGGAAAGTTAATAGGATTTACTAATACAGAAACTTATGTAGATAAAGAAGCTAAGATAGGAACTAACCATACTTATGAAGTTGTTGCTTTTAGTAACGACTTAAACAGTGCAAAAGCTGTAAGTGTTAAAGCACATCAACCTAAGTTAGAAGCTCAAAAGGATATAGTTATAGGGCTTAATGAAGACTTCAATGCTCTAGATTATGTAGAAGCTGTTGATTATGAAGGTAACAAACTTGATAATATAATAGTAGAAGGTAATGTAGATACATCTAGAAAAGGTGAATATGAAGTAACTTATAAGATAACTCAAGACGGAGTTACTATAACTGATACTACTAGGGTAACAGTCGTAAGTGATTTTACTTACCTAAGTGACTTAAAGCACGAAGATGTTAAGGTTGGTTGGGGTTCTCCTAAATTCAACAAGGATATATATGGTAGAGTAAACGGTATATCTAAACAATTTAAAAAAGGTATAGGACTTCATGCAAATGGTTATGTAGTATATAACTTAGGTGAGCATAGTTATGATACTCTAGATGTTAAATTAGGTACAGACTCTAGTAAAGCAGATAGTAGAACTACTTTAGACTTCAAAATAATAGGTGATGGTAAAGTTCTAGCAAAAACAGATACAAAGAGATACACTGACGATTTAGAGCATATTAAGGTAAATATAGCAGATGTTAAAGAACTTAGAATAGAAGTTAGTATAGCAGGTGATAGTGATGCTAATGACCATGGTATAATAGTAGAACCTAAGTTAATAGGAAACAACTCTAAACCAGTGATAAATATAGATGCCTCTCAATCAATAAAAGTGGGAGAAACTTTAGAGAATGTAGTAGGTAATGTTGAAGCTAGGGATAAAGAAGACGGAAACATAACTAAAAAGGTTAAGATAAGTGGAGAAGATAAAGTTAACACTAATAGAGTAGGTACATATCCAATAAAATACACAGTAGAAGATTCTGATGGAAATACTACAGTAGCTACCAGAAGTATAAAAGTAGTTAACATGGAAGATTTCACTTACTTAAGTGATCACAATTGGGCGCAGCAATCTAATAACTATAAACAAGCACAAAAGGATGTAGCTATAAGTGGTAGAAATTTAACACTTACAGGTGAAAATAACGAAGCAGTTGAGTATGAAAAAGGTTTAGGAATGCATTCAACAAGTACAGTTATATATGACTTAACTGATAAAAAAGCAGATATATTCAGTACTTATATAGGTGTAGATAGAGCAATGTATAATTCTGTAGGTCAAGTACAGTTTGAAATATATGTTGACGGTAAGTTAGCTTATGATAGTGGCATAATGAGAGCTAAAGATAAACAAAAATATGTAGAAGTAAATTTAGCAGATGCTAAAGAATTAAAGTTAGTCGTTAAAGATGGTGGTAACGGAAATGGTTCTGACCATGCAACTTTTGGTGATACTAAATTACACTTTGTAAATGAATCAAGAATAGACAAAACTGAATTAACTAAATTAGTAAACGAAGCTAAAAAGTTAAATGAAGATGACTATACAGAAGAATCTTTTAATACAATGCAAATAGCTTTAGCTAAAGCAGAGAAAGTTTTAGAAGATAACAATTCTAGTCAAGATACTATAGATAATGTAGCTGCAGAACTACAAAAATCAGTTGAAGCATTAACAGTAGTAAACTTAGATGAAGTTGTAAATATACCAGACAAGTATTTAGCTAAATCTTTATCTAGTGTTTTAGGTAAGTCTGAAGGATTTACTGTTGGTGATATGAGAAGTTTAACTAAACTAAGTTTAAGTGGTGTTACTAACTTAGAAGGATTACAATATGCTAAGAATTTAGTAAGTATAGAAGCAGAATATAATGAGATAAAAGATCTTAGACCATTAGCTCAGTTAAAGAAATTAGAAAAAGCTAATTTTACAAATCAATTTGTATCAGTTGGTGAATTAAAAGTAGTTGATGGAACTGTTACAGTTAATACAGAAGCTTACAACAGAGCAGGAGAGAATGTAGCTACAAAAGTTACATTAGTAGACAAAGCTGGTAATGTGTTAAGTGAAAAAGCTGTTAATGACGATACAGAAGTTAGTTTAGATGTTTCAAATTTAGAAGCAGGAATTTATGGAGTTCATGTAGCATTTGAAGATGATGAATTAAGTGGGACATTAATAAACTTAGTTTTAATTAAATAAATTTTTAAAGAAATAATTTAAAAGGGTGTATCAAAAAATGATACACCCTTAGTTTTTTATTTTATATCGTAACGATCTGCATTCATTACTTTATTCCAAGCATATACAAAGTCCTTCAAGAATTTAACTTGAGAGCCTTCACTTGCGTATACTTCACAAATAGCACGAAGTTGAGCATTAGAACCAAAAACAAGATCAACTCGTGTTCCAGTCCACTTCAATTGTCCTGTTGATCTATCACGTCCCTCAAATATTTGCTCCTCAGGTGAAGTAGGCTGCCAAATAGTATCCATATCTAAAAGATTTACAAAGAAATCATTTGTAAGGGTTTCTGGTCTTTTTGTAAAAACACCATAGTTGGATTTGTTATAGTTGGTATTCAATACACGCATACCACCAAGCAAAACTGTCATTTCAGGAGCAGTCAAATTTAGAAGTTGTGAACGGTCAATTAATAATTTTTCAGATGAGCTAGAATAATCTGATTTCATATAGTTTCTAAATCCATCTGCTTTTGGCTCAAGTACAGAAAATGATTCAACATCAGTTTGTTCCTGTGATGCATCTGTGCGACCTGGTGTGAAAGGAACTCTGATTTTATACCCTGCTCTTTTTGCTGCTTTTTCTATACCTGCACATCCACCAAGAACAATCATATCTGCTAAAGATACTTTCTTAACTTTTACAGAACACGCTTCATTGGAATTTAACTGAGAGGAGTTAAAGTCGGACATTATTTTTCCAAGAATCTGCAAAACATTATCTAACTGATCAGGTTCGTTAACCTGCCAATGCTTCTGAGGTTGTAGACGAATTCTAGCTCCATTTGCACCACCACGTTTATCAGAAATTCTAAATGTAGATGCAGATGACCAAGCTGTATAAACAAGGTCTGACGCTGATAAATTAGAATCTAAAATCTTACCTTTAAGATATTTAATATCTTCTTTATTAATTAATTCATAATCAACTTTTGGCACAGGATCTTGCCATATAAATTCTTCGCTAGGAACTTCTGGCCCCAGATATCTAGAAATAGGACCCATATCACGATGTGTTAATTTGAACCAAGCACGTGCAAAATCATCGGTAAATTTACTTGGATTATTTAAATAATTTTTTGCGATTTGGTTATATATTGGATCATAGCGAATACCTAAATCAGCTGTTGTCATCATAGGAGGATGTTTTTTTGATGGGTCGTGTGCATCTATTATCATATCTTCCTCATCCACATCTTGTGCTTGCCACTGATAAGCTCCAGCAGGACTTTTAACTAATTTCCACTCATATTTGAACAATGTTTTAAAATAACCCATATCCCATGTTGTTGGATTTGGTTTCCATGCTCCTTCAAGTCCACTAGTGATTGTATCTATACCATTACCTGTTTTATAACTATTTTTCCAACCAAGACCTTGATTTTCAATAGGAGCAAAATCAGGAGCAGGACCAAGGTATGTGGCAGGAGCTGCACCATGGCATTTCCCAAAAGTATGACCACCAGCTATAAGTGCAACAGTTTCTTCATCATTCATGGCCATACGAGCAAATGTTTCTCTCACATCTTTTGCAGACCCAACTGGATCAGGTTTCCCATCTGGTCCTTCTGGATTTACATATATAAGTCCCATTTGAGATGATGCAAGGGGATTTTGAATTTCATTTGTACCATCAATTTTGTTAGTTCCAAGCATCTGTTCAGTTGAACCCCACTTGATATCTTGTGGTTCCCAAACATCCTCACGTCCACCACCAAAACCAAGAGTCTTAAGTCCCATTACTTCAAAAGCACAGTTTCCCGTTAATATCATAAGGTCTGCCCATGAAATTTTATCACCATATTTTTGTTTAATTGGCCAAAGTAACCTACGAGCTTTATCTAAATTAGCATTATCAGGCCAGCTACCTATTGGTGGAAATCTCTGATCTCCATTACCTGCGCCACCTCTACCGTCACCTATTCTATAAGTTCCTGCACTATGCCATGCCATACGAATAAATAGTGGCCCATAGTTACCAAAATCTGCAGGCCACCAATCATTTGAATCTGTCATTAAATTATATAAATCTTTTTTCAGGGCATAATAATCAAGTTTTTCAAATTCTTTAGCATAGTCAAAGTTAGATCCCATCGGATTACTTAACTCTGAATTTTGATGAAGAATATTTAAGTTTAATAAATCTTCATCAGAGGTTCTATTTCCTGATACAGCATGAATTGATCTTCCAGTAAACGGGCATCTCATGTCTCCCATAAGATTAAATTCCTCCTTTATTTCAATGTAAGTCCAGAGTTAATAATTGAAATTTTATAAAATTTAAATCTGAACTCATAAGTGTTACAATGTTATTACATAATATGTAAATTATTTTTTGCTTATACTAAAGAATATTTTTTAATTTATAACTAATCACACTTTTTTGAAAGTATACAAACAATATAAAATGATAAAGTTGAAAAACAGTATAGATATAATTATATATAAAATAGAAGAGATGTATTTTGAGTTTAAGAGGGTGTATCAAAAATGATACACCCTTAATTTATAGTAAATCAAGTTATCTCAATAACTTGATTAAACACAATTATTTATTATTTAATATCTGTTCTCAGTAGCTTCGGCATCTGCTTTAGTTTGGTGAACTGTGCCAGGTGGATGCTCAGGTGGGGCATAGATAGCATATACTTTAAGTGGTTTATTTCCTATATTTATTACATTGTGCCATTTTCCAGCAGGTATCATAATAGCATAATCATCCCTAGCTTGTTTTTGAAAATTTAAATTATCTTTGCTATCACCCATTTTTATAAGGGCATAACCTTCTTCAATTCGTATAAACTGGTCACCTTCTGTATGAACTTCTAAACCTATGTCATCACCTACATCTATACTCATCAAAGTAACTTGTAAATCAGATCCTGTCCACAAAGCAGTACGGAAAGTATTGTTTTGTGTAGTTGCCTGATCAATATTAACTATGAGTGGATTTGGACCATAATCTTTTAAATTAATTTCCTTTCTCTTGTATACAGGTGTATTACTCCAAGGAGGGTATGGATACATATTGTACATTTGTTGGTTCCCCCAGAAAGGATAGGGGTACATGTTGTACATTTGTTGTGGCATGATACGAGGATAAGGATATGGGTTTGTAATATTTTGCAAAAATAATCACTCCTTTTATACGTTTTATAAAATTATATGCCACATTTATAAATACATTCGTTTAAAAGGGTGTATCAAAACTGATACACCCTTAATTTATATAAAAACTATAATTTATTTATTTAAAGATAAGTAGCCCTAAACAAAATGAGTTCTTGACTCTCACTACCCTAAGGCCTATTGATAGTATCTATGGTTGAATGGTTGAATTTTATATGAAATAAATATCCACCGTTAATAAAT
>NZ_JANKBY010000011.1:0-29876 GCF_024621905.1 Terrisporobacter muris | reverse complement strand
ATTATTAAAGAGGTATAATTGTTAATTAGGAATATGTTTTCTTATTATGAATAAAGAATATGCAAACCCCAAGGAGGAATAAAATGGAATCACTAAAAGAACTTTACAAAGTAGGAAATGGACCTTCGAGCTCACATACAATGGGACCTCAAAGGGCTGCTGAACAATTTAAAAATAAGTATCCAGAAGCTGCTAGCTACAAAGCTCACTTATACGGAAGTTTAGCTGCAACAGGAGAAGGGCATTTAACTGATTATATAATCAAAAAAACTCTTGAACCAAAGCATGTTGAAATACTTTGGAGAGAAGATATAGTTAAAGCATATCATCCAAATGGAATGATGTTAGAAGCTATAGATGCTGACGGAAATGTAATTGGAGATTGGACTATCTACTCTGTTGGTGGAGGTACAATAGCTGAAGAAGGAATGAGAAATGCTGGAGGAAATGACACTTACCCTCATTCAACAATGGAAGAAATAATAGCTTGGTGTAAACAAAACAACAAAAACTTTGTAGATTACGTAAAAACTTACGATGATGCTGATATAATGGATTACTTAGTAACTATAAAAGATGCTATGAAAAAATCAGTAGAAGATGGTTTAAAAGCTACAGAAGTAATACCAGGAAAATTAAACCTAGAGAGAAAAGCTGGATACTTCTACAAGCAATATCTAGCTAATAAACAATTAAATACATTAGTATACACTTATGCTTTAGCTGCTTCTGAGCAAAATGCATCAGGATATGTTATAGTAACTGCTCCAACATGTGGTTCTGCAGGTGTTTTACCAGGAATATTCTTTGCAATGCAAGATTTCTATGGATATGACGATGATATGATATTAGACGCTTTAGCTGTAGCAGGTTTAGTAGGTGTTCTTGTTAAGAGAAACGGATCTGTTTCAGGTGCTGAAGTAGGATGTCAAGGTGAAGTAGGTGTTGCATGTGCAATGGCTGCTGCTGCAATAGCATTCTTAAAAGGTGGATCATTAAGACAAATAGAGTATGCTGCTGAAATAGGTTTAGAGCATCACTTAGGAATGACTTGTGACCCAGCTTATGGATATGTTCAAATACCATGTATAGAAAGAAATGCAATGGGAGCTCAAAGAGCTTTAGATGCTGCTAACTATGCACTATTAACAGATGGAGAGCATCATGTTACTTTCGACCAAATCGTTAAAATAATGGACGAAACTGGTAGAGATATGATGGATAAATATAGAGAAACTTCAAAAGGTGGAATAGCTAAATTATTCTTTACTTGCTAGTTTAAATAAATTTATTGAAGAAAAAAGAGAAAGAAGATTATCTTATTTCTCTTTTTTTATGCTTAAAAATTTATAAAATAATTTTATAATTAATAAATTTAATATATTACAGAGACATATTTTGCATGCAGAGGAGCTTATCAATATGAAAATTAAAGACATTACATACTTTTTAGAGGTAGCTAAAGAAGGAAATTTTACTAGGGCTGCTAGTAATCTTTACATATCACAACCAGCGCTTAGTAAAAATATAAAAAACTTAGAAAAGGAAGTAAATGCGCAGTTAATTGAACGTAACTCAAAGTCATTTAGACTGACTTATGAGGGAGAGATATTTTATAATAATGCAAAGAAATCAATAGAAGTTATTCAAGATGAGTTAAACAAGTTACAAGATACATTTACTAGCTGTAATAGAGTAATTAACTTAGGTTTACCACCAGTAATAAGTAGTGTTTACTTTACATCTGTTATTGCTGAATTTAAAAAGGAAAATCCTGCTATTGATATTAGGATTATTGAAGAAGGAGCCAATAAAATAAAATCTAGTGTGGAAGAAGAACGAATAGATTTAGGAGCTGTAATCTTACCTATAGATGATAATGATTTGATAACAGAGCTTATTTCTAGTGGTAAGGTAATGTTAGTTGTAAGTAAAAATCATAGGCTAGGATGTGAAGATGAAGTTAATTTAGAAGATTTGAGAAATGAAAAATTTATAACTTTTAACGAAAAGTTTATGATGTATAACAAGACTATAGAGGCATGTAAAATAGCAGGATTTGAACCTGATATAATATTAAAAACTTCTCAATGGGATTATATTATGGAAATGGTTTCTCTTAATCAAGGAGTAAGTCTTATGCCAGAACCTATAGTTAGAAGGTTTAAAAGAGAAGACTTTAAATTAATATCAATACAAAATCCAAATATAAGTTGGAATGTAGGATTTATATTAAAAAAAGATAAGCATATATCAAAGTATTTGAAATCATTTATAGAATTCACAATAGAAAAATATAAATAAAAAAATATATAATAAGCACTGCTATTACTTAATCATAACTAAAAATTATAGTTGTATGTAAAAGAGGTATTTAACAAAATAAATTATAGGACTTATACTAAATAATGAAAAGAGCGCTAATCTTTTTAGGAATGAAAATAATTAAAAATTATTAATTAAATTTATGAAAATAAAAGATGAGATAATATGGAGGAAAACGATGTCCAATGTGTATTTAGTAGATGCAAAAAGAAGTCCTATAGGTAAGTTCTTAGGAGGATTATCAACAGTATCGCCAGCAGAATTAGCAGGCCAAGTTATGAAATCAGTAATAGAAAGCAATAACATAGATGCAAGCAAAATTGATGAAGTAATACTAGGAAATGTATTACCAGCAGGTCAAGGGCAAGGTATTGCAAGACAAGCTGCATTATATGCAGGGGTACCAAGTGAAGTTCCTGCTTATTCAATAAATATAATATGTGGAAGCGGAATGAAAACAGTAATGACGGCTTATTCACAAATAAAAGGTGAAATGGCAGATTTAATAGTAGCTGGTGGAGTAGAGGTTATGTCCCAAGCTCCTTATGTTACAGATGCAAGTGCAAGAACAGGTAATAAAATGGGCGAAATGAACTTAAAAGACTCACTAGTTCATGATGGTTTAACAGATGCATTTAATAATTACCATATGGGAATAACTGCAGAAAATATAGCAGATAAACACAATATCACAAGAGAACAACAAGATAACTTTGCTATAAGATCTCAATCAAGAGCAATAAGAGCAGTTGATGAAGGAAGATTCAAAGATGAAATAGTTCCTATAGAAGTAAAAACAAAAAAAGCAGTTACTATATTTGATACAGATGAATATCCAAATAGAACAACAAATATTGAAAAGCTTTCTAGCTTAAGACCAGCATTTAAAAGAGATGGTTCTGTAACAGCTGGTAATTCGTCAGGAATAAATGACGGTGCAAGTATAATAGTTGTCGCATCAGAAAAAGCAGTTAAAGAATATGGATTAAATCCAATAGCAGAGATAGTATCAGTTGGACAAGGTGGAGTTGATCCATCAGTTATGGGATTAGGACCAGTACCAGCTATAAAAAATGCATTAGATAGAGCTAATATGAATTTAGAAGAAATAGATTTATTAGAATTAAATGAAGCTTTTGCAGTTCAATCTTTAGGGGTTATAAAAGAATTAACAGAAAATCATAATGTTACAGAAGATTGGTTCGAAGATAAAACTAATGTAAATGGTGGAGCAATAGCAATAGGTCATCCTCTAGGAGCATCAGGTGCAAGAATAATTACAACTCTTATTCATGAAATGAAAAAGAGAGAGTTACAACATGGTTTAGCATCACTTTGTATAGGTGGTGGAATGGGAACTTGTGTAATTATTAAATCAGTATAGCGAATAGGGGTGATATTTAATGAAGAATAAATTAATAAAATTAGAAAATCTAAATGAAATAGTTAAAGATTCAATGACTGTAATGGTTAGTGGATTTATGGGGTGTGGAAGTCCTCACAAAATAATAGATAAATTAGTTGAGTTAGGAGTAAAAGACTTAACTTTAGTATGTAATGATACTGGATTTGTAGATTACGGAGTAGGTAAGATGGTTGTTAACAAACAATTTAAGAAAATACAAACTAGTCATATAGGTCTAAATCCAGAAGCAATTAGACAATTAAATGATAAAGAAACAGAATTTGAACTTATACCTCAAGGAACTTTAGCTGAAAGAATAAGAAGTGCTGGTGCAGGACTTGGTGCTGTAGTAACACCAACAGGAATAGGCACGTTAGTAGCTGAAGGAAAAGAAACTATTGTAATAGATGATAAAGAGTATTTAATAGAAAAACCTATAAAAGCTGATATAGCTATAATAGGTGCAAGTAAGGTAGATGAAAAAGGAAATACTTATTACAGTGGTTCAGGAAGAAACTTTGGGCCTATAATGGCAACAGCAGCAGATGTTGTAATAGTTGAAGCAGATGAAGTTGCTAAAGTTGGAGAAATAGATCAAGAGCATGTTATGACTCCACATATATTTGTAGACTACATTATAGATGGAGGTAAAATAAATGGATAGAAGTCAAATAAAAGGTTTTGTAGCAAAAAGGGTTGCTAAAGAATTAAAGGATGGAGATGTAGTAAATTTAGGAATAGGTTTACCTACATTAATACCCAATTATCTACCTCACGATGTGGATATAACATTGCAATCTGAAAATGGATTTGTTGGAATAGGGCCAACTCCAGATGAGGAAAATGTTAATAAATATATAGTTAATGCTGGCGGTGCACCTGTAAGTATAAATGAAGGAGGAGCTTTCTTCGATAGTTCATCTTCTTTTGGAATAATAAGAGGTGGTCATGTAGATGTTACAGTACTAGGAGCATTACAGGTAGATGAGCAAGGGAATTTAGCAAACTGGATGATTCCAGGGAAATTAGTTCCAGGCATGGGTGGAGCTATGGACTTAGTTGTTGGGGCAAAAAAAGTGATTGTTGCAATGGAACATACAGCTAAAGGAAAACACAAAATCTTAAAAGAATGTGTTTTACCATTAACAGCTAAAAATCAAGTTGATTTAATAGTAACTGAAATGGGTGTTATGGAAGTTACAAAAGAAGGTTTATTATTAGTTGAAATAAACGAAGAGTTTACAATAGAAGAAATTCAAGCAGCAACAGAAGCTAAGTTAATTATAAGTGAGAACTTAGTACCTATGAAATAAATAATACATAAAATCAGGTAATAAAGGTATAAATCCTAAATATAAGTAACAAGCACAAATAAGATGCTTTAAATAATATTAAAGCATCTTAAAATACACAAAAGGGAGAAGACACAATGTTTAAAAAATTTACTAATGGGTGCGTTAATATAGTTCAAAACTACTTACCAGATCCATTCTTATTCTGTATCATAATAACGTTTGCAATATTTTTATCTGGAATAATATTTACAGGACAAGGTCCAATGGACATGATAGTTCACTGGTCTGGTGGATTCTGGGGGCTGTTATCATTCGCTATGCAGATGGCTCTAGTACTTGTATTAGGTCATACTTTAGCAAGTGCACCATCATTTAAAAAAGTACTTAAGAAAATGGCAAAAATACCAAAAACTCCAGGACAAGCAATATTAATGGTTACATTTATATCAGGTTTAGCTTGTTTAATAAACTGGGGATTTGGATTAGTTATAGGGGCAATATTTGCTAAAGAATTAGCTAAAGAAGTTGATGGAGTTGATTATAGATTATTAATAGCATCAGCTTATTCAGGATTTTTATTATGGCATGCAGGATTATCAGCATCAATACCACTAACACTAGCAACAGGTGGAGAAGCAGTAGTATCTGCAACTGCAGGCGTAATATCAGAAGCAGGTGTACCAACTAGCGAAACAATATTCTCATTATCAAATATGATAATAGTAGGTGTTTTAATATTAACTTTACCATTATTAAATAAAGCAATGCATCCAGCTAAAGGAAAAGCGATAATAGTTGATAAAAGTTTATTAGAAGATGAAGATGAGTTTGTTGCTATGTCAGTAGAAGACATGACTCCAGCAGACAAGTTAGAAAATAGTCCAATAATAAGTATATTAATATCTTTAATGGGATTTGCTTATATAGTTTATTACTTTGTGAATAATGGATTTAGCTTAAACTTAGATATAGTTAACTTTATATTTTTATTCTCAGCAATAGCGCTGCATAAAACACCAAAGAGATTTTTACATGCTTTAATGTCAGCATCAAAATCAGCAGGTCCAATAATGCTACAATTCCCATTCTACGCAGGTATAATAGGAATGATGACAGGTGTAAATGCTGATGGGGTATCTTTAGCAATTTTAATATCAAACTTCTTTGCAAACGTTGCTACGAAATTTACATTCCCACTATTCAGTTTCTTAAGTTCAGGGATAGTAAACTTCTTTGTTCCATCTGGTGGTGGACAATGGGCAGTACAAGCTCCAATAATGATGCCAGCAGGAGCTGCACTTGGAGTTGATCCGGCTAAAACAGCAATGTCGATAGCTTGGGGAGATGCATGGACAAACATGATACAACCATTCTGGGCTTTACCAGCGCTAGGAATAGCAGGATTAGGTGCAAAAGATATCATGGGATTCTGTATAATAGATTTATTATATTCAGGTGTAATAATATCTATGGGTCTTATGTTTATAGGAATGTAATTTAATAAAGATAGATTAAATTTTAATATAGAGAAAAATCCTATGTAGAAATATACCAAGATTGTGAGTATAACTATATAGGATTTTTTATTATACAAAAACAAAGTCAGTGAAATAATTATTGGCTTTTTGTGAAATTAATTTTGGTATTAAATCAAATGATTATTGACTTATATAGTGTATTAATAATATAATACACTATATAACAAGTGTATTATATAACTAATACACTAAACTTAAACTTATTTTGTTAAAAATAAAGAAAGGAGATGTATCTTGAAATTTATAGTAAATGATAGAGAGCCAGTTTACATCCAAATTATTAGAAACGTAAAACAGAAAATAGTTACAGGTGAACTACAAAAAGGAGATAGAATGCCTTCTAGAAGAGAGATGGCAGTTAATATAAATGTAAATCCAAATACAGTACAAAAGGCTTATAAGGAGATGGAAGAAATGGGGATTATTAATACGATTAAAAATAACCAAAGTACAATTACGGAAGACGATAATTTAATAAGACAAATAAGAATTGATTTAATAAATGAAGCAGCAGATGTTTTTATAGAGCAGATGAAAGCAATTAATGTACCAATAGAAGAGATTAAAGAAATTATTAGTAAAAAGTATATATAATCACGGTGAGAATATAGGGAGGAAAATAATGATTGAAGTTAAAAACGTTAAAAAGAAATACAAAAAAGTAAAAGCACTAGATGATATTTCTTTTAAAATAGAACAAGGAAAAATCACCTGTATACTTGGGTTTAACGGTGTAGGTAAATCTACTATTTTGAAAGCTATAGCAGGTTTAGTAAAACCAGACAGCGGAGAAATTTTAATTGATGGGGAAAAACCAACTCAACAAACTTATAACAAATTAGCTTTTGTTCCAGATATAGATATACACTTTAGTCATCTTAATATAAAAGAAACTTTTGAGTTTATGAAGTTGTTTTATAAAAATTGGGATGAAGAAAGAGCTTGTGAAATGCTTAAAATGTTTTCTTTGACTGATGATCAAATGATAAGTAAATTATCTAAGGGTAACAAAGCAAGAGTAAAGATAATAATTGGATTTGCTCAAAGAGCCAAGTATACATTATTGGACGAGCCTTTCTCAGGAATAGATATTTTTAAAAGAGAAGAGTTTATAAAGGCAATACTAACATTTATGAATGATGATGAAAGTATAATAATAACTACTCATGAGATTGATGAAATTGAACATATAGTAGATGATGTAATAATCCTGAGTAATGGGAAAATTGCCAATATATTTAATGCAGAAGAAGTGAGACAAAATGAAGGAAAATCAATAGTAGATAAGATGAGGGAGGTGTATCATGGGGAATAAAATTTTAACTCTTTTTGATATAGAATTCAAAAGAATACAGAAAATATTTTTTGCCGTAATTTCTTTACTAATATTAGGTAATATAGCTATTTTTGCTTATGGAATATATAGAGTAACGGAAGATGTAAAGGCCGAAATAGGTGTTTCACAAGGAATATCCATATTAAAGACTGATATGGGGAAGCATATGTTTTTAGAGCTTCAATTACCTAATTTTATATATGCTTTATCAAATTTACTTATGATTTTGGCTTTGATAGGGTGTGCATTTTATAGCGTATTAATATGGTATAGAGATTTTTCAAGCAAATCAAAATCCATATATACATTATTTATGTTACCAGAAAATAGATTTATTATATTCATTTCAAAATTAATAACAATGCTTGCATTAATTTATAGCATAATATTCGTTCAGCATTTATTATGGGGAATAGGAGCTTTTATAGTAAATAAATATGCTAATATACCAATTATAAACATGATATATAGCATAAATAATATACATAGATATGGTATTTTTGAAATATCAGTGCCGATTTATCCGGTAGAGTATTTAATGATATTTATAATTGGTCCAATAGTAGGTGTATCTTCCATATTTGCAGCAACTCTTATTTCTAAGTCCATAAAAAAAATAGGTGGAGTCTTAGGAATTATATACATAGTAAGTCTAGCAATGGTATATTTAGCTACAATAATAGGCATCTATGAATACTCCGATACTATTTTAAAAAACAATATAATCTTCTTTATAGTAGCATTTTTAATTTCAATTTATGTTTCATATATATCGTTAAATAATAGAATGTACGATTAGGGAGGAGAAATATCATGAAAATAAAATTATCAAAAATAATATTAATAGTTTCAGTAGTAGGAACCATATTAGTTGGTATTTGTCTTGCTAATATATATAAAACAGATATAGTAGTAAACGATGTATATGGAGATAGAAAAGAGTTAGGAGATATGAATATCTTACTTCAAAAAACAGGAGGAGTATTTGAAACTGATGCAATTCTTGTAAACAAAAACGGTGAAAGTATAAATAAATTTGCTAAGCAAGGGAGTCAGCTTCTTAATTTAACTAAAGAAAATATAGATAATAGATATTTATTTCAATTTGAACATGATGGAAATCTTTTATTTGAAGATGAAATTACGGTAGGCATGGCTAATGTGTCACCAAGTACAATTATTGATAATAAAGAAAAAATGGCTGCTAATATTGAGATAAAAGATAAGAAAAGTGGAAAAATAGAATCCTATGAAATTGAGGCAGGAGAGTCTATTAATACTAATAAAAATTATAGATATGATTCACTTCCTGTAAAAAAAGAAGGAGACATTCTTTATGTAGTAGTTATGTATTCATATTATAATTATCCATCAGGTGAAGAATATGTGGATGATTCAAAATTACTATCTAAATATTGTGAAAGTACAAACTTAAGTTTATACAAATTAAATTTAGTTAATAAAACTTCTAAATGTGTCATAAGTAAAGATTATGAAGACGGAAATTTAAATCTAAAAAAATCAGCTTTTAGTAATGAAAATAAATCATATTTTGTAGTTGATAAAAAAGATGATAAGTCAGATACATATGAAACTAATTTATTAGAGTTCGATATAAAAACAAAAGAAATAAACTTTATAAATTTAGGAACGAAAGATGATTATATTACTAGAGCTTGTACTATTGAGAATGACGAAATATTATTAATATCTATGCCAACGGTTGATGGTTATATTAGTGACATCACTGAAGATGTAAAAGGTATTCTAGTTGATTTGAAAAATAGAAACTTAAAAAATACATATAAATTAGACATGAAATACGGTGAACAACCAGTTTATACAAATAGATTAAGAACATACAATGGAAAGATATATGCAGTATCAGCAGGATATATTGATACAGATAAGTATGGACAAACTTATAGTTCGCCATATACTTTCTACGTATTCGATGAAAATAATGGTGAAAAGCTTTATGAAGGAAATATAGAAATAAATTCTAATTATAGAGTAAATATGGGCATTGTTACGAATGATGAAATTGAGTAAGGGGAAGGTTGATGATAGAGAATAATTTTATAATAGTATCACTTATATCTATATTTATATGGATTATATTTAGAATAAGTATAATTATGAAGAATAAAAAAGTTAATATATGTCGTGAAATTGTGTTACTTCTGTTTTATATATATTTCTTATGGTTGTTATTACTAACAATATTTAAAGGTGGATTTATAACACTAAGAAATCCATTTAAGGAATATATGTATAATGAATATGGGTTAATAGGAATAATTAACATTGTGCCAATTAAAGAGACAATAGTGACATTCATGCATAGTGAAGCAGGCGCAATGAATTCTATGAGGAATGTAATTGGTAATATAATAGCATTTGTGCCACTAGGGTTCTTTATATCATTATTATTTGAAAAGTTTAATAACTATAAGAAAGTGTTGAAGGTAGGTTTTTTATCATCTTTAGCAATAGAAATAACTCAATTATTTGTAGGGTATAATGTTTGTGATATTGACGATATTATTTACAATACTTTAGGGGTTTTAGTTGGCTTCATATGTTTTAAAACGTTTGAAATGATTACAAGTAAGATTAATTTAAAAGAAAAAATAGATAAGATAAGAGATTTTGAAACTAATAACATATTTAAAAAAGTTATTAAAGGAATATTGATTGTTTCCGTAGTAATTTTAATATCATACATGTATGCTTTTTATGATCAGACTATGCCTAGTAATCTTAATGATAAAGACATGGCAAAAGAAGCTTTTAATTGTAACATAGATGATGTACTTCAAATTAAAGAATTTAATGAAAATAAGTTTTATTTAATCAGAAATGAGTTTGGAGTAGAAGTGAAGCAGATAAATAAATTTGTCATGGATAGATATGTAGATAGCCGCATGGGATATTCTTATATTGAAAATAATAAATATGGTTATAGAGAAGAATGGATTTATGAAAATGTAAATAGTGCTAATGAAGATAATAAAATGTCTCCTATAATATATGGAAAGAATAAAAATGCAGATAAGATTCTTATAAATATAAAAGGAGAGAAATTTGAGCAAAAAATAAATAAAAATGATTACTTCATGGTTATATATCCAGAAATGATTTCTTTTAATGAGATTGAATTAAATCAAATATATAGTGACGAAAGTAATGAAAATATTATGAGTATAAAATTTTTAGATGATAATGGTAAAGAAATAAGTACTATAAATAATTTAGATGAAATAGAAGGATAAATCCACATAAATAATATGTGGATTTTTTATTATGATTATAGCTATAATTTACAAGTAAGGGGGGATTTTTTTGGAAATAACATATTTAGATGAAATAATGAGGAATCACAGACATAATTTACACCAATTGGCTGAACTTTCTCATGTGGAATTTAACACAGCAAAATATATAAGGGATTATCTAGAAAAGCTAGGTGTAGAATACGATGTATATTTAGAAACAGCTACAGTAGGAATAATAAAGGGGCAAAATCCTCAAAAAACAATTGCGTTTAGAGCGGATATAGACGCACTACCTAGTCCTAAAGGTGCGGAGCATTTATGCGGTCATGATGGACATATGAGTATATTGTTAGGATTAATAAAATATATAATTGATAATAAAGAAAAACTAAATGATAATATAGTATTTATATTCCAGCCAGCAGAAGAAGATACTGGTGGAGCTAAAAGATTAGTAGAAGCAGGAGTATTGAAAAAATATAAAGTTGATGAAATTTATGGACTTCATATACATCCTGATTTTGAAGAAGGATATGTGGGATGTAAAGCAGGATATTTAATGTCTCAAAATGGAGAACTTAATATAGATATTATAGGTAAGGGAGGTCATGGGGCAATTCCTCAAAATGCAACAGATTCTATTCTTATAGGTTCTCATTTTGTAACAAGCCTTCAAAGTATAATCTCAAGAAATATTGATCCAATGGAAGGTGCAGTTCTTACTATTGGGAAAATTTGTGGAGGAACTGCAAGAAATATTATAGCTGAACGTGTAAGATTAGAAGGGACGATGAGATGTTTTAATCCTGAAGTTTATGACACAATTATTACTCATATTGAAGAGTTTGCGAGGGGATTTGAGATATCTTATAACTGTCATGTGAATTTAGAATTTATAGGTGGATACTTGGCAGTAAATAATGATGAAAAACTATTTGAAGAATTTGTAGAAGCTATTGGAAAGGACAAAATAGCTAAAACATCACCACTTATGATTTCAGAAGATTTCTCTTTTTATCAGAAGGAAGTGCCAGGCTTATTCTTTATGTTAGGTGCTAGAAATGAAGAAAAAGGGTATGTAAATGGTCTTCATAATTTAAAATTTGATTTCAATGAAGATATATTAATGAATGGCTTAAATATATATAAATTATTATTAGAGTATAAAAATTCACTGGGCTCATAGAGCCAACGAGTTGTTTTTATTTAGTTAATAAAATATACCCCCTTAGTTTATTTGTATAAATTTTTGTCTATATGACAAAACTACAAAAAAAGAAGGGGTGTTTTTTTATGAATAAAAATAAATTAACTGAAGAATTCATTTATAAATGCGAAAAGCAAAGAAAGAAAAATGAAAAGAAAGTAAAACCATTGACAAAAGATGATATAATGAAATATGAGATAGCTGAGGAGTTAGGATTACTAGATAAAGTTGATGAAAGAGGATGGGCAGGTCTTACTGCTAAGGAAGCTGGTCGAATTGGTGGAATCCTCACATCACGCAAAAAACAATTAAAAAAGAAAGCTGAAGAAGAGGATAAAAAGGATGAATCAGTATAGTGATTTTGCCTTTGTCTATGATGAACTTATGAACGAAGTTGATTACGACAATTGGGTTAAATACATTGAAGATATAATAAAAAGTGAAAATGTTGAAGTACAAAATATATTAGAATTAGCTTGTGGTACAGGAAATTTAACTATACCACTTACTAAGAAAAACTATGACATAGCAGCCATAGATATTTCAGAAGAAATGTTACAAGTTGCTAGGGAAAAAGCAGAAAAAGAAAATGTTGAGTTAGTATTACTAGAACAAGATATAGTAGAACTTGATTTTGATGTACCTAACTTAGATTGTATCCTTTGTGGATGCGATGGATTTAACTATATAACTTATGATGAAGATTTAGAAGGTGTATTTGTTAAATGTCATGAGTTACTAAAAGAAAATGGAATTTTCATATTTGATATAAGTTCTTATTACAAATTATCAAAAGTACTGGGAAACAACATGTATGGTGAAAACAGAGAAAATGTAGCTTATATGTGGCAAAACTATTTCGATGATTACGAAAACTTAGTGGAAATGGACTTAGCATTCTTTGTCAGAGGTGAAGATGGTAGGTTTGATAAGTTTGAAGAAAATCACCTACAAAGAGCTTATAAAAATGAAGAAATAATAGAATTACTAAAAAATGCAGGTTTTGATTATATTAAAACTTATGGAGATTTCAAATTAGAAGCTCCAAAAGAAGACAGCGAAAGAGTATTTTTTGTGTGTAAAAAATAACAACATAATGGAGGGAAAACAATGAAGGATTACGTTATAAAAGCAACTAGTGGAAATGGACAAGTAAGAGCTTATGTTGGTATAACTAAAAACTTAGTTCAAACTGCTAGAGATAATCACAATACAATAAAAGTTGCTACTGCAGCACTTGGAAGAACATTAACAGCTACAGCTATGATGGGTTTAATGATGAAAAATGAGAAAGATGAATTAAGTGTAATCATAAAAGGTGGAGGACCTATAGGTACTATACTTACAACTGCTGACTCAAAAGGAAATGTTAAAGGTTATGTACAATACCCAGACTTAAATGGTGTGCAAGTTGAAGACTATCCAAATGGAAAATTAAATGTTGCTGGAGCAGTAGGAAAAGATGGATATGTTAAAGTAATAAAAGATTTAGGACTTAGAGAGCCTTATGTTGGTTCTTATCCATTAGTGAGCGGAGAAATAGCGGAAGACTTTACTCACTATTTTGCATTATCTGAGCAAACTCCATCAGTAGTTTCTTTAGGAGTTCTTACAACAGCAACAGAAGTTGAGCAAGCTGGAGGACTAATAGTTCAATTAATGCCAGATGCAACAGAAGAAACTATAGCTACTTTAGAGAAAAACGTAGCTAAATTAAAATCAATTACTACAATGTTAAGTGAAGGAATGACTCCAGATGACATACTAAATCTAGTGTTAGAAGGATTAGATCCAAAAATATTAGATATATGTGATGTTAAGTTTGACTGTAACTGCTCAAAGGATAGAATACAAAAGGTTTTAATATCATTAGGTAGAGAAACTTTAACTGAAATAATAGAAGAAGATAAGCAAGCTGAAATAAGTTGCCATTTCTGTAACAGTACTTATCACTATACTGAAGAAGAATTAAGAGAAATATTAAACGCAATGTAGTTAATATATGCAAAAGAGTTGTCGTTAGACACCTCTTTTTTATTTTTGTAGAATAGCACTCCTGTAATTTTGGTGTACCAAATGGGTAGAATATTAATTAAAATAACCTTGTAGAAATAATCTATATTTGTAGTATAATCACTATTGTAAGAACCATATAATTTAAATCAAGGGAAAATTATATACAGATAACAAAACAAATTATATTAAGGGGGATAAATATGAAATACAATTTTGACAAGAAAATAGATAGAAAAAATAATAACTCTACTAAATGGTCAGGTATGGAAGGTGGATTTATATCAAATGACTTATTACCATTTTGGATAGCAGATATGGATTTTGAAATATGTCCAAATATAAGTGAATCCATGAAAAAAGTCTTAGACCAAAATATATTTGGATATGTAAATACGGGGGAAAGTTATTTTGAAAGTGCGTGCAATTGGACAGAAAAAAGATACGGATATAGAATGAATCCAGAAACTTTAATACATACTTCAGGCGTGGTATTATCATTGGTTCTAGCAGTTGAATTATTGACATCAAAAGATGATAATATTATGATTAGTTCGCCAGCATATCCTCCATTTTATGATTGTGTGTTAGACAATAGCAGAAAATTATTCTTAAATGAATTAATCATTAAAGACAATAAGTATGTAATTGATTTTGAAGATTTTGAAAATCAAATAGTGGAAAATAATATAAAATGGTATATATTATGTAATCCGCATAATCCTACTGGAAGGGTGTGGGAAAAAGATGAGTTAAAGAGAATAGCTGATATATGTTTAAAATATAATGTAAGGGTAATAAGCGATGAAGTATGGAGAGATTTAGTATTTAAAGATTATAAATTTACTCCTTTTGCATCTTTATCAAAAGAAGTTGAAGAAATAACAATAACATGTTTCTCTGCAAGTAAAACATTTAATCTAGCTGGACTACAAGCATCATTTGTATCTATACCAAAAGAAAATGAGCGTGAAAAATTTAAAAAAGCACTGGGTAAATATCATATTGCAAGAAATAATTCTTTTAGTGTGGCAGCTGTAGAAACAGCTTTTAATGAAGGTGAAGAGTGGCTAAGTCAATTATTAGATTATCTAGAAGATAATTTAAATTATTTAAGTTATTTTATCCATGAAAATTTACCAAAGGTTAAGTTTGTAAGACCAGAAGGGACTTATGTGGTTTGGTTAGATTTTTCAGAGTATAAAGTAGAAGATATTAATTTGTATTTACAAGAACATGCTAAAGTTGCATTAAATAAAGGAGATGTTTTTGATAAAAACTGTAAAAACTTTGCAAGAATTAATATAGCTTGTCCAAGATATCAGCTAGAAGATGGTTTAAATAGAATAGAAAAGGCCTTAAATAGATTATAAATTATGAAAAAAGATGCTTAATGCATCTTTTTTTTGTATTTAAAACTTATGTCAAAATTATACTATAAAAAAATGTAATAATTTGGTTGTATATATATAAAAACACAATAAGACAGTAGTTTATAACTATGATAGAATTAATTTGGAAAATGTTATCATAAAAATATTTAATCTTAAGGAGAGAAAAGAGATGAGAATAACAAGCAAAAAAATTATTGCAATTTTATCATGTTTAATGATTGGGGCAACTATGTTAGTAGGGTGTAGTAGCTCAAATGAAAAATCAGAAGAAGAATCAAATTCTGATTCAAAAAACAAATTAATAGTAGGCGTTTCTACAGAATATTATCCATGGTGTTTTAAAGAAAATGACGAGAATAAAGGTTTTGAAGTTGATGTATGGAAAGAGATAGGAAAAAGAACAGGATATGATATAGAATTCCAAACAGCTAAATTCAGTGGATTAGTTGGTATGTTAGATGCTGAAAAGATAGATACAGTTGCACATCAAATGTCAACAACAGAAGAAAGAAGAGAAAAATATGATTTTACTGAAACATATGCTTACAGTAAATATAAATTTATAGTTCCAAAAGATAGCAAAATAAGCAAAATAGAAGATGTAAAAGGTATGAAAGTTGGATGTGTATTAGGTGGAAATGGTGAAAAAACTATAAAAGACCTTAATGAAAAATATGACTTAGATTTAGAAATAGTTACATATGATGGAGTTCCTATGGAACAAGATGTTGTAGATGGAAGAATAGATGTAGCGTGGTTATCAGAAGTAAAAGCAAAAACTACTATTGAACAAGGTAAGTTAGCTCTAAAAATAGCTGATATAGATACAGGTGTTTATGAGATAAATCAATATCCTTTTAGAAAAGAAGATGCGAGCAAAGAAAGAATAGAAAAAGTAAATGAAGCTATAATATCTATGCATGAAGATGGAACATTTAGTGAATTATCAGATAAATGGTTTGGTCTAGATACAACTAAAGAATAAAAGGTGAAAAAATGCAAATATTTGATTTTGAGTTTATAGTAAACTTAATACCAATAATGATTAAATACCTTGGGGTAACTTTTAAAATGTCATTATTAGCATTAGTACTAGGAATTGTAGTAGCTATGATAATAGCCTTTATTGTAGATGCTGATATACCTGTGCTTAAGAGATTATCAAAAATATATATATCTTTTTTTAGAGGAACTCCTTTGGTGGCTCAATTATTTTTTATATATTTTGGATTAATAAAAATAATTCCAGCACTTAAAGAGTTAAGTGCTTTTAATGCAGCAGTGATTGTATTAGGTCTTAATTCATCAGCATATTTTGCTGAAAGTTTAAGAGGAGCAATATCTTCAGTGGACAAAGGACAAGCTGAAGCATGTTATGCTTTTGGTATGACCTATATTCAGGCTATGGTAAGAGTTATTTTACCACAAGCTATTAGGGTTGCCATACCAGCTATGACAAACACTTTTGCAGATATTATAAAAGGATCTTCATTAGCTTTTACAATAGGTGTTACTGAAATAATGGCTACAGCTCAATCAGAAGCAGCTGCAACATATAAGTATTTAGAGGCATTTACTTGTGTAGTAATCATTTATTGGATTATAAATTTATTAGTTGTATATGTTCAAAATAAACTTGAGAAAAAGCTAAGTGAAGCATATTAAATGGAGAAGTACTTATGTTAAAAATAAATAATTTATGTAAAAATTTTGACCAAAATACGGTATTAAAGAATATTGATTTGGAAGTTAAGAAAGGTGAGGTTGTTGTTTTAATAGGACCATCAGGTACAGGAAAATCAACTTTACTAAGATGTATAAATATACTAGAAAAAGCTGATAGTGGAAGTTTAACTATAGGAGATTTAAATGTAGATTTGGCAGAGTTACATAAGAAAGATATATTGAAAATAAGAAGAAAAACAGCTATGGTTTTTCAAAATTATAATTTATTTAATAATAAAACCGTAATAGAAAACATAACTGAGCCATTAATTGTAGTAAAAAAAATGAATAAAGATAGTGCAAATAAAATAGCACTAGAGAAACTAAGATTGGTAGGAATAGAGGATAAAAAAGATCAGTATCCATCTAGACTATCTGGAGGGCAAAAGCAAAGAGTTGCAATAGCAAGGGCTTTAGCTGTAGATCCAGAAGTTATACTAATGGATGAGCCAACTTCAGCACTTGATCCAGAATTAGTTGGGGAGGTTTTAGATGTTATAAGATCTTTAGCAAAAGCTCATATGACTATGATAATAGTAAGTCATGAGATGAAATTTGCTAGGGAAATAGCAGATAGAATTATATTTATGGAAAATGGTGTTATAGAAGAACAAGGAAGCCCAGCAGAACTATTTAGGGAAAATAAGAATACACGTATAAATCAATTTGCGAAAGTAATAGTATAAAAGTAATTTTAATTAAGAAGTGGGTTGTCTTATGGCAACTCCCTTTTTTACAAAGGCCTTTTTCTATTTAGTAAGCAGGTTCACATCTGTATTGTCCATCTTCTTTGACTTTGTACAATTGTCCTAAAGTTGATTCGACAAAAGCAGTACCACCACCTATTCTACCAGTAAGTGAAACTGATAATGCTTGGAAAGAAGATATACCTTTTTTTGATTTTTCTGTTTATCGCAAGTACAGACATTTCTTTAACTTGTCTGATTTGTAAAAAGCGTGTTCTTAAAGAGAAATATATACAGGTAATTAAGAATAATCCAACCAGACAGTTACTCCATATGATATCATTGATTCTTGTAATAATTTGTTCCATTGAAGCCTCCAAGTAAAATATATTTTTGTTATTTTTAATACTCTTTTATAATTTCGTTCATTAAATCAGGATAATCTGAGAATACACCATCTACATTGAACTCAATCATTTTTCTCATTGCAGTAGGTTTATTAATAGTATAAACAAATACTTTTATGTTATTTTCATGAGCAAGATCTACTATTTCTTTTGAAACTAATTCTTGAGAAAGATTGATGCTGTAAATATTTGTGTTTAATTTTTTTGCATGCTCTACAACATTGGATTCTGGAGCATAATCTTTTTCATATTCATAAAGAGCACCATATTTAAAACTATTGTCTAAGCTGTGCAAAATATCTAAGCACTTATGATTAAAAGAAGACATGAATATTTTATCTTCAATGCCATATTCTTTGATTAAGTCTAAAAGATCTTGTTCTAAATCATAATGTATTAAATCAGTTTTTGCTTCAATGTTTAAAATAACATCCTTGCTTTTTATTAAATCAAAAACTTCTCTTAATGTTGGAACCTTACAATCTTCATTTTCAATAAATTCAAATTTTCTACACATAAAGCTTTTGATTTCTTCAAGTGTATAATCTTTTATAAGTCCTTTTCCCTTAAATGTTCTTTGAACATCTTCGTCATGGATAACAACCAAGTGCCCGTCTTTACTTTTGTGAACATCAAGCTCAATTCCATCAACACCTATGAATAAAGCTTTTGAAAAAGCCAACATAGTATTTTCTGGATAGTCACCGCTTGCTCCTCTATGAGCAAAAACTTTCATCTTCTTTCCTCCCTTTGTTTACACAAAAAATAAAAAAGAAAGAGAGTATATTAAAAGACGGATAGAAAAGTTCCGTGGTTTAACAATAGCTCTCTCATATATTCTCCGTGCTATAAATAATATAAACAAATTTGATTAAACTTAGTATAGATTGGAGAAGGTTTTCTGTCAACGGTTGACAAGTATTTAACATAATTTTTACAATTTCATACAATTAGTAATTTAGATCCAGCGAGATTATCAGCAAAAGTTTTATCTGGTATAAGTTTCTTATGTTCAGAAACAATAATGAAAACTTCAAATAGGGTGGTAGGTCTTACTACATATGATCAACAGCATGTATTTGAATTGCTATAGGGTATGGATATTATTTCTTAGAGATGGTATCCTGACTGATATTACTTATAGTTTTATATATCTTAAAATTTATAGATTCATTATTAAAAAGAACAAAGTCAGGGCAAATTGTATTAAAAATAGATGATGACAATACTATACCTCTTGTATTAAGTTTATTAGATGATATGGGTGTCGAATCACACAAACTTACTATAAATAAAAAAGATAATGAGTGGATAGTTAATTTTACTATTGTTTATAAAGATAATAGAAAAATAAGCGAAATAGCAAAATCATTTTATGCAGTAGACAATAATATTAGCATTGATTATTGTGGGGCTTAATGTATAATGAGTTTAGATAAAGAAAATATTGGTGGAGTTTTAGGAAGGAATAAATTAAATAATTATGAGAGAATTATTAGAATGTAATCCTATAATAGGAGCTATAAAAGATGATCATGATTTAGAAAAAGTTATAGATTCTGATTGTAATGTTGTGTTTTTGCTAAATGGAGATATTCTAACGTTAAAAGATAAAGTAAACAGACTTAAGCTAAATGACAAAAGTGTTTTTGTCCATTTAGATATGATAGGTGGAATATCTAGTAATCCTGTAACTGTAAAGTATTTAAAAAATGAATTTCATATAGATGGAATAATAACTACAAAGACAAGTTTAGTGAAAAAAGCATTGGAAGAAAATATACATGTAGTGCAAAGAATATTCTTATTAGATTCTATATCATTACAAACATCAATGGAAAATATAAGAAGGGTAAAACCAAGTGCCATTGAAATTATGCCAGGGGTAATAACTAAAGTAGTAGAACGATTACACAAAGAATTTCCAGATTTACCTATAATTTGTGGGGGATTAATTGATGATAAGCAAGAAATTATAGATGTATTAAAGTGTGGTGCTATGGCAGTATCTACTACAAAAAAAGAATTATGGTAATATTATTATAAAAGTAGTGACAAAACGATTTCATTTGAATATAATGATTAATGTAAAAGGAAATTTTAAACAGAAAACAAAAAAAGTTAATATATATGGCATGAGAACAGAGAGCCTTTTCTATAAGTTATTATAGGGGGCTCTCTGTTTTTGTTGCTAAAAAGGAGGCAATAATATGTTTGATGTAGCAATTATAGGTGCTGGTATTACAGGAAGTGCAATAGCTAGACAACTATCAAAATATGATTTAAAAACAGTAGTTTTAGAAAAAGGTATAGAGGTTTGCCAAGGAACAACAAAGGCAAATAGCGCAATAGTGCATGGTGGATTTGATGCACAAGAAGGAACTTTAAAAGCAAAATTAAATGTCCTAGGTTGCAAAATGTATCCTAGTATTTGTGAAGAGTTAAGTGTTGAATACAAAAATAATGGATCATTGGTCTTAGCTTTCAATGAAGAGGATATGAAACACATACATGAGCTTTATGAAAGAGGATTAACAAATGGAGTAAGTGGCCTTGAAATAATAGATGGTAACAAAGTTAAAGAAATAGAGCCTAATGTCAATAAAGAAGTAGTTGGAGCTCTTTGGTGTAAAAGTTCTGGAATAGTATGTCCATTCAATTTTAATATAGCTCTTATGGAAAATGCTATTACAAATGGAGTAGAGCTAAAGTTGGAAAATGAAGTTCTAAATATAAAAAGAATAGAAGAAGAGAATTGTTTTGAAATAAAAACTAATAAAGAGAAGATAAAGTCAAAGTATGTGATAAATGCAGCTGGTGTTTATTCAGATAAAATAAATAACCTTATTTGTGGAAATGAATTTTATATTATACCGAGAAAAGGAGAATACAAAATTCTTGATAAATCTGAAGGATACAAAGCAAGTCATACTTTATTTACATGTCCAACAGAAAAAGGAAAGGGAGTGCTAGTAACTCAAACAGTTCATGGTAACTTACTAGTAGGTCCAAATGCACAAGTGGTTGAAAAAGAAGATATAGCTACAAGTAAAGCAGGTTTAAAAGAAATTATGGATGGTGGAAGAAAATCAATTCCTAATGTAGATTTCTCAAAAACAATAACATCTTTTGCTGGAGTTAGAGCTACACCAAACACAGGAGACTTCATGATATTCAAGTCACAAGTGGCAAAAGGATTTATAAATGTGGCTGGAATAGAATCACCAGGATTAGCGTCAGCACCAGCCATAGCTTTATATGTGGAAGATTTATTAAAAGAAGTTATGGATGAAGATAATAGGAATTTAGAACCAAATAAAAACTTCAATCCAAGAAGAGTAAAAAATAAACCTTTTATGGAAATGAGTTCAATGGAGCAAATAGAGATTTTAAATAAAGATGGAAGATATAAAACTATAATCTGCAGATGTGAAAATATCACAGAAGGCGAAATAGTTAATGCTATAAATAGACCTTGTGGAGCAAAAACAGTAGATGGTGTAAAAAGAAGGGTTAGACCTGGTATGGGAAGATGCCAAGGAGGGTTCTGTGGACCAAAGGTAGTTGAAATTCTAGCAAGAGAATTAAATATTACACCGGAAGAAGTTCTAAAGGATTATGAGAATTCAAATATGTTAGTTGGAAAACTTAAGGAAGTAAGAGGTGAGACTGTTGAAATATAATGTTGTAGTAATTGGAGGGGGTCCAGCAGGGCTTGGAGCAGCTGTTGAAGCAAAGAAAAACGGAGCAGAAAGTGTTTTAATAGTAGAAAGAGATAGAGAATTAGGCGGAATTTTAAATCAGTGTATTCATAATGGATTTGGTTTACATGAGTTTAAAGAAGAATTAACAGGACCAGAGTATGCAGGGAGATTTATTGAAATGGCAGCAGAAAACAATATAGATCATGTGTTAAATACTATGGTTTTTAGCATAGACGATGATGGAGAAAACAAAGTAGTAAGAACTTTAGGAGAAAATGGATTAGAAAACATAAAGGCAGATACTATAGTTCTTGCTATGGGATGTAGGGAAAGAACAAGAGGCGCTATAGATATTCCGGGATATAGACCATCAGGAGTTTATAATGCAGGCGCAGCCCAAAGATATATGAACATGGAAGGTTACATGGTAGGTAAAAAAGTAGTAATCTATGGTTCGGGAGATATAGGACTAATAATGGCAAGACGTATGACTCTAGAAGGTGCGGAAGTTAAATGTGTGGTAGAAATAAATCCTCATTCAAGTGGATTAACAAGAAATATAGTTCAATGTTTAGATGATTTTAATATTCCTTTGAAGTTACAAACATGTATAAACTACATACATGGAAAAGATAGAGTGGAAGGTATAACTTTAGCAAAATTAGATGAAAATAGAGAGGTTGTATCAGGCAGTGAAGAATTTATAGAATGCGATACTTTACTACTTTCGGTAGGATTAATACCAGAAAATGAGCTTTCAACAAATGTGGGAGTGGAGCTAGACAGAAAAACTAGCGGACCAATTGTGGATAGTAGTATGTCCACTAATATAGAAGGAATTTTTGCTTGTGGAAATGTGGTTCATGTTCACGACTTGGTAGATTTCGTTACGAAAGAAAGTAGAATAGCGGGAAGAGAAGCTGCTTTATACGTTAAAAATAAAAAAGAAAGATTAAGCAAATCAGAAGATAAAAAAATAAACACTGTGGCAGGAGATGGAATATCTTATATTGTGCCACAAAGTTTAAATCTAGACTCAGAAAAAGATATAAATCTATTTATGAGAGTCAGAAATATTTGTAACAAGAAAACATTAGTTGTTAGAAGTGGAGATAATATAATTTTAGAAAAGAAGAGACCTTATATGATACCATCAGAAATGGAAACTTTAAAAATAGACAAAGAAAAATTATCTCTAATAAAAGAAGATATAAGTATTTGTGTGGAGGAGGTTTAATCATGAAAAGAGAGATAACTTGTATAGTATGTCCAAAAGGATGTCAAATGATAGTTAGTAATATAGATGGACAATATATAGTAGAAGGAAATAGCTGTATTAGGGGAGCAAAATATGGTGTGGATGAAGTTACCAGCCCAAAAAGAATGATAACTTCGACAGTAAGATTAGAAGGGGCTTATTTAAATATGCTTCCAGTAAAAACATCAGTTTCTGTACCAAAAGATTTAGTGTTTGAGATAATGAATATATTATCAACGATAAAAATTACTGCTCCAGTAAAAGTGGGAGATATAATTGTAAAAAATATACTAGATACAGGAGTGGATATAGTTAGTACTAAAACTATAAGTAATGTATGTCAAGAATATGAAAACGACGAATTAAGAAAAATTTTGTAACATAAATAGAAGATAGATAATAAAAGCCTGTAAATTTTTATTATAAAATAAAAAAATTATAGGCTTATTTTATTTTTGATGATGATTTATTAAGTTTTAGCTTTAGACTTATATTTATGGATTTATTATTAATAAATTCTATATTTTACCTGAAATTATAAAAACTATCAATTAGACATAGAGAATAATTATAAATTATAATGGTGAAGCGATACAAGAAATATATATAAAATCAAATGTAGGGAGTTTCGATAGGAGGAAATATGAAAAGAAAGATATTTAGTTTATTTTTAAGCACATCTTTATTATGTACGGCACTTACAGGATGTAGTTCAAAGGGAGCAGAAAGTAGCGAAGGGAAAGCAAAAGATACTATAGTATATTCTATGAACACAGCGCCACAAGGAATATTCAATCCGCTTGTTTCAGATACAGCAAGTGATCACTATGTTGAATCAGTTGTTTATGCATCCTTAATGACAGTTAATGATAAAGGAGAATTAGAAACGTACTTAGCAGACGAATATAAAGTTTCAGATGATCAGAAAACGATTACATACAAAATAAAAGATAATGCTAAATGGCATGATGGAGAAGATGTAACAGCTGATGATGTAGCATTCACATTCACAAGTATGGCAGCAAGTGATTATTCAGGTGGATATTATGGTGATGTTCAAAATATAAAAGGTGCTCAAGAATATCATGACGGAAACGCTGATGAAATTGAAGGATTAAAGGTTATTGATGAAGATACAATAGAAATAGAATTTGAAAAGGTATATGCACCAGCTGTAACAAACTTAGGGACAGTACAAATACTACCAGAACATATATGGTCAGAAGTAGCTGTAGGAGAATGGACAAATAAAACGGAATTATTAAATAATCCAATAGGATGTGGACCATATAAAATAGCTGAATATAAAAGTGGTTCTCATGTAAAATTCGAAGCTGCATCAGACTTCTTTGATGGGGAAGTAAAAACAGCAAACCTAGTGTTTAAAGTTATTAATGCTGATACTACTCAAGCTGAATTTAAAAGCGGATCAATAGATGTTGCTAATGTAGAAGCATTAACAAAAGCTGATGTAGATTCATTAGTTAAAGAAGGCTATAAAAAGGTTGATTTTGATAATTACCTATTTACATATATGGGATTCAATTTAAGAAATGAAAAACTACAAGATGTAAACTTACGTAAGGCTTTCATGCACGCAATTAACCGTCAAGGTATTATAGATAATGTGGTAGAAGGACGTGGACAAGTTCTTAATGCGCCATTATTACCATCAAGTTGGGCTTATCCAGAAGAATCAACATTAGATTCATATGAATATGATGTTGAAAAAGCAAAATCTTTATTAAAAGAAGCTGGTTGGGAAGATAAAGATGGAGATGGAATAGTTGAAAATGAAGATGGGGAAAAATTAGAGTTAACTCTTGTTTGTCAAACTAGTCATCCAGTTAGAGAAAAAACAGCAGTAGTAATACAAGAAAACTTAAAAGAAATAGGTGTTAAAATAGATATAGATTCTATGGAGTTTTCATCTGTTATGGATAAAGTAGTTTCTAATCATGAATTTGATTTATATATGATGGGTAATACATTATCTTTAGATCCAGATCCAAGACCAATGTGGCATTCAGATGCTATATCGAATGAAAAAGGTGTGATTGGATATAACATAGTTGCTTATGATAACCAAGAAACAGATAAGTTAATTGAAGAAGGTAATGCTACTTTAGATCAATCAGAACGTGAAGCAATCTATGGTAAATTTGCGAAAATATTAAATGAAGATGTACCAGAAGCATATTTATTCTGCCAAGATATAGAACGTGTATATAACAGTAAATTAGAAGGATATAAACCATCTACATTTAATGAATTCTACAATGTTCATAATTGGGTAATTAAATAATATAAATTAGAAAAGGTTGTTTCTTGCAAACAACCTTTTTTATGAAGGAGATCAATGATAGTATGGGAAAATTCTTAGCAAAAAGATTAGGGGTTGCACTGATTGTATTATTTGGAGTATCTGTTACAGTGTTTACACTGATTCATCTTCAACCAGGTAATCCATATTTAAACATGATCGATCCTAATGTTCCACCCGAAGTAGTAGAACAAAAACTAAGGGTATTAGGATACTATGATCCCATTCCACTTCAGTATTTGAAATGGATAGGGAGAGCAATAGTTGGTGATTTTGGATATTCAACTCAATACAATGCACCAGCATTTTCAATAATAGTTGAAGCATTAAAAAATACATTATTAATATCAATAGTTTCATTTATATTAAGCTCAATATTGGCAATAGTAGTTGGAGTTATTACAGCAGCCAAATCTAAAACATGGATAGATTATATAGTTACTTTTCTTTCATTTGTAGGAATATCTATGCCAACATTTTTCTTTGGTTTGTTGATAGTAAAATGGCTTGGATATGATTTAGCTATTTTACCATCGTCAGGAATGGAAACTTTAACAGCATCATATACAGGTTTTGAGCGAGTTATAGATATAATCAAGCATATGATTATGCCTGTTATAGTGCTATCACTTACTCAAACTGCTACCTTGTTAAGATATACAAGGTCTTCTATGCTTGATTCTTTAAATAAAGATTATATGAGAACCGCTCAAGCTAAAGGGCTTACTAGAAATAAAGCAGTTTGGACTCATGGTCTTAGAAACTCTATGATTTCCATAATTACAGTTTTATGTATGCAATTGCCAGCGTTAGTTTCAGGTGCATTAATTACTGAAACTGTTTTTGTATGGCCAGGAATAGGGACATTAAATTACAACGCAATTATGAATAGAGATTATATGTTGATAATGGGTATAACAATGCTTATAGCAGTTGTTATTGTAGTAGCAAATATAATAGCAGATATTTTATATGCAATAGCAGATCCAAGAATTAGATTAAGTCAATAGGGAGGATACTATGGTTGCAAATACTTTAAAAAGAGAAGACAAGGCAAAAAAAGAAAAATATGTATCATTAACAGAAATATCCTTTCGTAAGTTTAAGAACAACAAATTAGCGGTAATAGGTGTATTTATAATTTTAATATTAGTGTTACTTTCAGTATGTGCACCATTACTTACGGATTATACAATTAGTGAAACAGATTTATTTAATATAAAAATGGCACCAAATAGTGAACATATATTAGGAACAGATGAACTTGGAAGAGATGTGTTTACGAGATTGATCTATGGAGGTAGGGTATCCATAGTAGTTGGTGTTGCATCAATGACATTGCAATTAGTTATAGGGGTAATAATGGGAGCCATCGCAGGCTATTTTGGGGGAATAGCTGAAAAAATAATTATGAGAATAATTGATGTAATAATGTGTTTCCCATTCTTTGTTATTGCAATATCAGTTGCAGCAGTAGTAGGTCCAGGGGTTAAGAATCTGATTATAATAATTGGTTTTTTAATGTGGCCTAATATAGCAAGAATAGTAAGGGCGGAGATTTTATCGTTAAAAGAGAATGATTATATTATGGCAGCTAAAGCCATGGGGTTATCTTCTTTTGAAATAATAAAGAGTCACATACTTCCTAATATAATGTCACCCATATTAGTTGCATCAACATTAGCGATAGCAAATGGTATTTTAACAGAAGCCTCATTAAGCTTTTTAGGAATAGGGGTTAAGTTACCACAACCAAGTTGGGGGAATATGTTAATTGCTGCACAAAATATAGGAACGTTACAAAGAGAATGGTGGCTTTGGATACCAGCAGGTAGCTTAATCATTTTAATGGTATTATCAATAAACTTTGTTGGAGATGGGCTTCGCGATGCTCTAGATCCGAAAACTCGTCTGTAGGAGGAAATAGTAATGAGTATGTTAGAAGTAAAAGATCTTAAAGTTTCCTTTCATACAGTAATGGGAAAGGTTGAAGCAGTAAAAGGTGTAGATTTAAGTGTAAATTCTGGTGAAGTATTGGGTATTGTAGGGGAATCAGGAAGCGGAAAAAGCGTTACCTCTTTGGCTATTATGGGGCTTATCAATAGCGAAAGTGGAAAAGTTGAATCAGGTAAGATATTATTTGAGGGGAAAAATCTTATAGATTTAACTGAAAAAGAAATGTGTAAGGTAAGAGGGGATAAAATTTCAATGATATTCCAAGAACCTATGACAGCTCTTAATCCAGTAGTAACAATTTATAAACAATTGAGAGAAGTATACAAAATTCATAGACCGGATAAGAAAAATAATTGTAAAGGTGAACTAATAGATCTTTTAAACAAATTAAATATACCAGATTCTAAGGCTGTTTTAAACAAGTATCCATTTGAATTAAGTGGTGGATTAAAACAAAGAATAATGATTGCTATGGCAATGATTTGCAATCCTTCACTTATAATAGCTGACGAACCAACGACTGCATTGGATGTAACAACACAAGCTGAGATTATAGGGCTTTTAAAGCAGGTTAAGGAAGAAAGTAATAGCGGAATAATGTTAATTACCCATGATTTAGGAATAATAGCAGAAATGGCGCAAAGAGTAGTTGTAATGTATTATGGTAAAGTTGTGGAAGAGTGTAATGTTAAAGAATTTTTTGATAATGCAAAACATCCATATTCAAAAGATTTGTTAGGAGCTATGCCTGAAAATTTTAATGGACGATTCAAATCTATAGAAGGAAATGTTCCTAATCTATATGAAGATATAAAGGGTTGTGCTTATTATAAAAGATGTAAAAAAAGAATATCGAAATGTGAAAATTCACAACCACCAATGGTAAATTTAAATGAAGGCCATAGGGTACGTTGTTTTAATTATGAGAAAGGAGACGAAAAATAATGATGAATAAAGGGGATAGAATCATATTTGAAGTTTCAAATCTCAAAAAATATTACCCAGTTAGAAGGAAATCTTTTAAAAGAGAAAAACAATATGTTAAATCTGTTGATGGAGTTAGTTTTTCTATAAAAGAGAATACAATACTAGGACTAGTAGGTGAATCAGGTTGTGGAAAATCAACAATAGGAAAAACTATTTTAGGATTAATACCTCCAACAAGTGGAAAAGTATCATTCAAAGATAATGTCATTTTTGATGTGGAAAATAACATAAAAATATCGAATAATGAAATGACTAAATTAAGAAGTGATATACAAATAATTTTTCAAGATCCTTATGCAAGTTTGGATCCAAGAAAAAGTGTAGGACAAATAGTATCTGAAGGAATTAAAAAGCATAAAATAGTTCCAAAAGATAAGATTGAAGAAAAAACAAAAGAAATGCTAGAGTTATGTGGATTAGATGAGATAAGTATATTTAGATATCCACATGAATTTAGTGGAGGTCAAAGACAAAGAATCAGTATTGCAAGGGCGTTGGCTATGAATCCTAAATTTATAGTATGTGATGAGCCAACGGCAGCATTAGACGTATCTATACAATCTCAAATTTTAAATTTAATGCTAGACTTAAAAGATAAGTTTGGTTTGACATATTTATTTATATCTCATAATTTTAGTGTAGTTAAATCATTTTGTGATGAAATAGCTGTTATGTATTTAGGACAGATTGTGGAAAAGGGAAAAGCTGATGAAGTGTATAACAATCCAAAACATCCATATACAAAGGCATTGATTTCGTCAGTGCCAATTCAACATCCAGGTGAAGTAAAAGAGAGAATTGAGCTAAAAGGAAGTATGCCAAGTGCTGTTGATTTACCAAGAGGATGTAGGTTTCATACTAGATGTCCATACAAAACAGAACGTTGCGTAAAGGAAAGTCCAGAATGGAAAACTTTAGACAATGGAACTAGTGTGGCATGTCATATATATTAATCTAGAGATTTGTAAATAGAAAATAAATAGTAAAAGCCTATAAATTTTTATAATAAAATAAAAAATTTATAGGCTTATTTTATTTC
>NZ_JANKBY010000119.1:0-10170 GCF_024621905.1 Terrisporobacter muris | reverse complement strand
AAATAGTAATGATAAATTAAGAAATAGATAACATCTAAATTAAATATATTTATGATAGAGGATGGGAAAACATTTCAGTTAGGAGGTTATAGATGGAGTTATATAATGCTATTTTTTATAGAAAAACTATAAAAAGCTACTCAAATAAAGTAATAAAAAAACCATTACTAGAAGAAATAAAAAAAATATGTGGCAATATAACTTATCTAAATAACGATTTAAATATTAAAGCCCATTTAATTGAGAGAGGACACTTAATACATTTTTTGATAGGTAAAGAGTCTGCAGTAAAGGCTCCCCATTATATACTTATAACTTCAAATAAAGGTGAAGACTACTTACAGAATGTAGGATTTGCTATGGAAAAGCTAATTTTAGAATTAACTTGTTTAGGAGTGGGAACTAGTTGGCTAAAATGCCAATTAAAGAGAGAAGATGTAAAAGAATTTGTACAATTAGATGAAATAGATAGTGAATATGATGACGATGAAGACTTGGATATAGATGAGAGTAAAATAGAATATCCAGTTTCATTATTAGCCATAGGCTATCCGGATGAATTTGATAGTTTATTTAGAAAGAGCAAAAGAAGCTATGATAGAAAAAAAATAAAAGAAATTTGTAAAGAATTCAATCCAAAGTGGCATGATGTATTGGAGGGAGTAAGTGTAGCACCTTCTGTTATGAATAAACAGCCTTGGGCATTCAAGGAAAAGGATTATGGATTTGATTTATATGAGTGTGTTCAAAAGAAAAGATTAAATATTGATGATGAAAATAAAATTAGTATGGGGGCTGCTTTAAGGCATTTTGATATATGTTGCAAGGAAAGAAACTTAAAAGTAGAATACCTTAAAAAAAATATAAAAGATAGAAGAAAAAAAGAATACTTTATAAGTATTATAGATAAAAATCAAGAATAAAATTTAAATTCTTATTCAAAGAACAGTTGACACAAAATAGAATAAATGTAATAATTATATAAACTTAACATTAATAAAAAGAAAATAATTTGTATAAAAGTCCAGAGAGGCTTGTACTATTATTTTATTTATTTATTAAAGAAATTTTAGTAAAACGAAAAATATAATAAAGTCTTTTAAAATAGTCCAGAGAGGCTGATAAAGATAACACATAACTAATACTAATTATATTGTTTAGATTATGCATACACAATCCTTATACCTCTTTTGGTGTAAGGATTTTTTTAATGGGCTTTATTAAGAGGGAGTGAAGAAAAATGATAAATGGAAAAGACAGATTAATTGTCGCTATTGACACAGATGATTTTGATAAAGCTAAGGAATTAATAGACCAGCTAGAAGACAGTGTAGACATATTTAAGGTAGGACTAGAACAATATGTTGCTACTAAGGGTAAAACAGTAGATTATCTTAAGGAAAAAGGAAAAAAAATATTCTTAGACCTTAAATTCCACGATATACCTAATACAATGAAAAGTGCAGTTAGAGCTGCAGTTAGAGACAATGTTTGGTTAATGACAATACACGTTTCTGATTTGGAAGGAATGAGACAATGTGCATTAGTAGCAAAGGAAGAAGCTGAAAAATTAAATATAGAAAAACCTATAATTGTAGGAGTTACTGTTTTAACATCGTTAAGTAACGAAGACTTACAAGATATAGGATGTAATATGACAACAGAAGAATTAGTAATAAAAAGAGCAAAATTAGCTAAGGAATCAGGGATAGATGGAATAGTATGTTCTGCGAAAGAAGTAGATAGAATAGTGGAAGTTTGTGGAGAAGATTTTGTGACTGTATGTCCAGGAATAAGACCAGCATCGTCTAGTGCAGGAGATCAAAAAAGAGTAGTAACTCCAGCTGAGGCTATAAGAAATGGCGCACAATATTTAGTTGTTGGAAGACCTATAACTCAAAGTGAAAATCCAAAACAATCAGCGATTGATATTGCAAAAGAAATAGAAAATGCTTAGGGGGGCAAGAGATATGAACGCAAAATTAATTTTAGAAGATGGAACGATTTTTGAAGGAAAAGCCTTTGGTTATTTAGAAGATTCTGTTGGAGAAGTTGTATTTAACACTTCAATGACAGGTTATGGAGAAGTCTTAACAGATCCTTCTTATTACGGACAAATAGTAACTATGACATATCCTTTAATAGGAAACTATGGAATAAACTTAGAAGATGTACAATCTAAAATGGTAGCAGTAAAAGGGTTTATAGTAAGGGAAAAAAGTGATGCACCAAATAACTTTAGATGTGAAATGAGCTTGGATGTTTATCTTAAACAAAATAAAATAATAGGTCTTGAAGGGATAGATACAAGAGCCTTAACAAAAATACTAAGAAATAATGGTACTATGAAAGGTATCATAACAATAGATAAAAATGCTGAATTAGAGGCTGTAAAACACAAGCTAGAAGTATTTGACAATAGTCAAGCTGTTATGACAGTTTCAAGAAAAAAAGTAGAATATGTAAAAGGAAATGGACCTAAAGTTGCAATAATGGACTACGGAGTAAAACAAAACATAATAGATAACTTTGCTGAAAGAGGATGCGATATAACTATATTCCCAGCATTAACACCAGCAGACGAAGTTTTATCTACGGATCCAGACTTAATATTCTTATCAAATGGACCTGGGGATCCAGATGATTTAGAAGAAATAGTAAATAATGCAAAACAAATGGTAGGTAAAAAACCTGTAGTAGGAATTTGCTTAGGACATCAAATTTTAGGGAAAGTATTCGGTGGAAAAACTTCAAAACTTAAATTTGGACATAGAGGTGGAAATCATCCAGTTAAGGATTTAGAGGAAGATAGAGTATTTATAACTGCTCAAAACCATGGATATTATGTAAGTGAAGTGCCAGAGTGCATGAACGTTACTCAAATCAATTTAAATGATAACACAGTAGAAGGAATGAGACATAAAGAATTACCAGTATATAGTGTTCAATATCATCCAGAAGCTTGTCCAGGGCCAAAAGACAGCACGTATGTATTTGATAAATTTTTAGAATTATTATAATTGTTTAAAGGGAGAATAAGTTATGCCTAAAATAGATAGTATTAAGAAAACATTAGTATTAGGTTCAGGACCTATAATTATAGGTCAAGCAGCTGAGTTTGATTATTCAGGAACTCAAGCTTGTGGAGCTTTAAAAGAAGAGGGAATAGAAGTTGTACTTATAAATAGTAATCCAGCAACTATCATGACGGACAAAGAAGTTGCGGATAAAATATATATAGAACCATTAACAATAGAAGCAATAGAAAAAGTAATAGAAAAAGAAAGACCAGATAGCTTACTTGCAGGAATGGGTGGTCAAACAGGACTAAATTTAGCTGTTGAATTAAGCGATGCTGGAATCTTAGAAAAATATAATGTTAAAGTTATAGGAACATCAATTGAATCAATAAAAAAAGGTGAAGATAGAGATACTTTCAGAGAGACAATGAGAGAAATCAATCAACCAGTAATAGAAAGTGATATAGTTACTAACTTAGAAGACGGTCTTATATATGCAGATAAAATAGGATATCCAGTAATAGTTAGACCTGCTTATACACTAGGAGGAACTGGTGGAGGAATAGCTGAAAATAGAGAAGAGTTAGCAGAAATATTAAATCACGGTTTACAATTAAGTCCAGTTACTCAAGTTCTTTTAGAAAAAAGTATAAAAGGATGGAAAGAAATAGAATATGAAGTAATGAGAGACGGAAAAGGTAACTGTATAACTGTATGTAACATGGAAAATGTTGATCCAGTTGGAGTTCATACAGGAGATAGTATAGTTGTTGCACCTAGTCAGACTTTAAGTGATGTGGAGTATCAATTACTTAGAACAGCTTCAATAGACATAATAAACGCTATAGAAGTAAAAGGTGGATGTAACGTACAGATAGCTCTTCATCCAGATAGATTAGAATATGCAATAATAGAAATAAATCCTCGTGTAAGTAGATCATCAGCTCTAGCTTCTAAAGCTACTGGTTATCCAATAGCGAAAGTTGCAGCTAAAATAGCACTAGGATATACATTAGATGAAATAGAAAATGCAGTAACTAAGAAAACAAAAGCTTGTTTCGAACCGACATTAGACTATGTTGTAGTAAAAATACCAAAATGGCCTTTTGATAAATTCAAACAAGCAAACAGGGTTTTAGGAACAAAAATGATGGCAACTGGAGAAATAATGAGTATAGGAAGCAACTTTGAAGCTGCTTTACTAAAAGGAATAAGATCTCTTGAAATAGGAAAATATTCATTAATTCATAAACCGTCTCAAGAAAGAACAATAGAAGAGTTAAAAGAAAGAGTTGTTATGCCAGATGACGAAAGATTATTTGACTTATGTGAAATGATCAGAAGAGGCTATAGCTTGGATATGATAGAAAAAATAACTGGTGTAGATAAGTGGTTCTTATATAGATTCAAATGGATAGTAGAGCAAGAAGAAAAGCTTAAAGCTATGAAAATAGAAGATTTAAATAAAGATTATCTACAACAATTAAAGAAAAAAGGATTCTCTGATAAAGGTATAGCTGACTTAATGAAAATAAGTCCAGAAAAAGTTTACGAACTTAGATCTTTATACAATATAAATCCAGCATACAAGATGGTTGATACTTGTGGAGGAGAATTTGACGCTCTATCTCCATATTACTACTCAACTTATGAGCAATATGATGAAGTAGTAGTTAGTGATAAGAGAAAAGTAATAGTTCTTGGTTCTGGACCAATAAGAATAGGCCAAGGAATAGAGTTTGATTACTGTTCAGTTCACTGTATAAAATCATTAAGAAACATGGGAATAGAAACAATAATAATAAACAATAACCCAGAAACAGTAAGTACAGACTTCGATATATCTGATAAATTATACTTTGAGCCATTAACAGAAGAAGAAGTATTAAACATAATAGAAAAAGAAAATCCAGAAGGTGTTATTCTTCAATTCGGAGGACAAACAGCTATAAAATTAGCTAAGTTTTTAAACGAAAAAAATATACCAATACTAGGAACTGACTTTGCAGATATAGATGCAGCAGAAGACAGAGAAAAATTCGATGAGCTTCTTGAAAAACTTGATATAAATAGACCAAAAGGGATAGCTGTATGGTCTGTTGAAGAAGGTATAAACCATGCAAAAGAAATAGGATATCCAGTACTTGTTAGACCTTCTTACGTACTTGGTGGTCAAGGTATGGAAATAACTTACGAAGAGCACAAATTAGAATCATACTTAAAAAGTGCATTTGAAAGAGATAGCAAAAACCCAGTACTTATAGATAAATATCTAGTAGGTAGAGAAATAGAGGTAGATGCTATATGTGATGGAGAAGAAATATTAATACCAGGTATAATGGAGCATTTAGAAAGAGCTGGAGTTCACTCTGGAGACTCTATAACAATGTATCCAAGTCAAAATGTATCTGATGAAACAAAAGAAAAAATATTAGATTACACTAAGAAAATAGCTTTAGAGCTTAATGTATTAGGAATGGTTAATATTCAGTTTATAGAGTTCAAAGGTGAGTTATATATAATAGAAGTTAACCCAAGAGCGAGTAGAACAGTTCCATACATCAGTAAGGTAAGTAAAGTGCCAATAGTAGACTTAGCTACAAAATGTATGTTAGGAGCTAAATTAAAAGACTTAGGATATGGTACAGGAATATATAAAACTCCAGAATTAATATCAGTTAAAGTTCCAGTATTCTCTATGTCAAAACTTGCAAGGGTAGATGTAAGCTTAGGACCAGAAATGAAATCTACAGGAGAAGTTTTAGGTGTTGGTGAAACATTAGAGGAAGCTTTATATAAAGGATTTATGGCAGCGGGAAGAACTATATCAGATGATAGAGGAATGGTTCTTGCAACTATAAATGATCATGATAAAGAAGAGTTTATAGAAGTAGCAAAAGATATGAAAGAATTAGGATATACTTTCTTAGCAACTGAAGGAACAGCGAAAATGTTAATAAATAATGAAATAAATGCAATAACAGTAAACAAAATAGGAGAAGGAAAACCCAATATACTAGATGCAATAATGAACAATCAAGTAGATATGGTTATTAACACTCCTACAAAAGGTAACGATGCAACAAGAGATGGATTTAAGATAAGAAGAACAGCTACAGAATATAATGTGGATGTAATGACATCTTTAGATACATTAAAAGCATTAGTTAAAGTAAATAAAAAACATATCAACAACAACGAACTAAAAGTTTATAATATAGCAGAATAGTTATCACCAAAAGGGCGGATTAATGTGGATTAATCAGCCCTTTTTATAATACTAATAATACATTCTATTATATTGTTGTCTTCTATTTTTTCTATTATAATTCATATTATTTATACTGCAATAGAAACGAGGATTTATATAAGATTCAAAATTAGAAAATTCCATAAAAAACTTTGGAATACCATTTGCTGCAGGTGAGATTTCATCTAGCCCAAAGTAAATCATTATACCTTGATCAGTTAAATAGAAAGATTGATCTTCTGGTATATCTACTACAGTATCAGGATAATAAGATTTTGGATTTTGGCTAATTCTAAAATTAATAAAATCAGAAACTAATTTTAAATAATCCACACCAGGTCTAAAAATATCCTTAAGTAAAAGCTGGTTTCCTGTTAATAAATCTATGTTATAGCTATATAATTCATTATACTGTAGATTATCATTATCCATAGCTGTTAGATGTAAAGTTAAGCTAATTACGTGATTTTTATTAAATGTAATATCATAATTAGAGTAAACTCTATAATTTATTTTTGTTTTACTATCATCAGTATTGGCTGCATTGATTTGCTGTTCTTCTTCCAAAATCCCTTCTTTAAATGTATAGACAGAAGAGTTTATAGTTTCGTTTAAGTTTTTTAAGATATCTTCATTAACTTGAAAATAACCATTTTTAACATTATGAATGACAGGATATTTTAAGTCATAATAAAAATACTTATTTTGTCCTATGTCTTCCACATACTGAATATATAAAGTATTAAAAAGACATGTATTATTAGCTTGAGCATTATTCATATTTAATTCCTCCTAGACAAATAATTTACATTAGTAATTTATATGCAAAGTAAAATCAAATAATAATAGATAGATGTAAAAGGCTATAAATATTGGAATTATCAAATTAAATAAAGTATATAAACTAATTAAAATACCTAAAATAAAATTAATTAGTATGATATAATACATAGGATTAGTAAGATACTTAGGAGGATACATAATGTTATTATTAGCAGATAAATGGAAAGATTATGAACTTATAGATATGGGTAACGGAGAAAAATTAGAGCGTTGGGGAGATATAGTACTTAGAAGACCAGACCCTCAAGTTATGTGGCCTATTAGAAATGAAAGTGGTCTATGGAAGAATCCTCATGGTCACTATCACAGAAGTGTAAAAGGTGGAGGACACTGGGAAACAAAAAAGAAATATCCTCAAAAATGGACTGTAAATTATAAAGGATTAAAATTTAATATAAGTCCTACTGGATTTAAGCATACAGGTTTATTCCCAGAACAAGCGGCAAACTGGGATTGGCAAATGGAGATGATAAAAAAAGCAAATAGACCAATAAAGGTACTTAACTTATTTGCTTATACTGGAGGAGCAACAGTAGCTTGTGCTGCAGCAGGAGCAGAAGTTTGTCACGTAGATGCATCTAAAGGTATGGTAACTTGGGCAAAAGAAAACTTACAAACATCAGGTCTTGGAGACAGAAAAGTGAGATTTATAGTTGATGATGTTGTTAAATTTGTAGAAAGAGAAATAAGAAGAGGAAATAAATATGATGCTATAATCATGGATCCACCTTCATACGGAAGAGGACCAAAGGGTGAAGTATGGCAAATAGAAGAAAAACTATATGGTTTAGTTGAGTTATGTACAAAGGTATTATCAGATAAACCTCTATTCTTCTTAATAAACTCTTATACAACTGGTTTATCTCCAATAATTCTTGAACATATATTAGATGCTACAGTTGCTAGAAAAGCTAAAGGTGGAAATATATATGCTGGAGAAATAGGAATACCAACATCAAGAGATGGTAAAGTTCTTCCATGTGGTATATTTGGAAGATGGGAGAGTAAATAATAATGATTAAGGTTATATATGAAGATAATCATTTATTGGTAGTAGAAAAACCTGTTAATATACTGTCTCAAGGAGACAATACTAATGATAATGATATGGTAAATCTTCTAAAGAAATACCTTAAGGAAAAATATAATAAGCCAGGAAATGTATTTGTAGGACTTGTGCATAGATTAGATAGGCCTGTAGGAGGTTGTATGGTCTTTGCTAAGACATCTAAGTCAGCATCTAGACTATCAGAACAAGTAAGAAATAAATCTTTTAAAAAGACGTACAGAGCTGTTATACATGGTAATATGAACAAAAAATCAGATAATCTTTTAGATTATTTATATAAAAATAAAAAAACTAATATGGTTAGTGTAGTTAGCAAAAATACAAGGGAAGCTAAAGATGCTAGACTTTCATATGAGACTTTAGATTCTCAAAAGGGATTTAGTCTTGTTCAAATTGATTTACAAACAGGAAGACCACATCAAATAAGGGTACAATTTTCAAGTAGAAAACATCCTTTGTTTGGCGATCAAAGATATGGTCAACATTTAAATAAAGTTGGTCAACAAATTGCCCTATGGTCTTACAAAATAGAAATACAACACCCAACAACAAAAGAAAAAATGGAATTTGTATGTGATGTTCCAAAAGAATATCCATGGAATATTTTTAATGTTTAAGTAATAAGGAGATGCAATGGAAAGATATACAGGGTTTTATATTGATAAACCTTATGGAAACAATGTTTTTTCTTATGAAGAAAGAGAAAATAAAAAGATTTTCGTACCGAGATTAATAGAAGGCAACTTAGAAGATGTACAGGTTGGAGATAATATAGTTTTTAATGAAGTTGACGAAGAAAATGAAATAAAAGCTACAGGTCTTAAAAATTTAGTTCAATATAAATTTAAAGATAAAACAATCTATATTTTTGATAATCATAACCATGCCTTTTATTTTTGGATGAAAAGCTTAAAAAATAAAGAGTTTAATAAGGGTTGTAAGTTAGTCCATGTGGATCAACATAAGGATATGAGAGAACCTAATCATTATGATGTGGATGTAGATAGCTTAGATAATATATTTACGTACACAAATGAGGTACTAAACGTAGGAAACTTTATTCAACCATCATTGAAAAAAGAAATTTTCTCACAAGTAATAATAATCGATAGTTCTTATGGTTTTGATGTGAAAGTTGAGGGAGAATATGTACTAGATATAGATTTAGATATATTCTCAAAGGATATGGATTATATACCTTATGATTTTAGATTAAATAAAATTAAGGATTTAATAAAAGATGCAAAAGTTATAACTATAGCAACTAGTCCCTACTTTATAGAACAAGACTATGCTATAAAGGTATTAAAAGAACTATTTAATTGTGATATAATAGTATAGTTAAACAAGGATAATTTTAAAAAAATTAGGAGGAGCATTAATATGAGCTTATTAACTGAATGGAGAGCTTTAAGTGAAAATCTTGAAACTCAAGAAGCGGAAATAAAATTTTGGGAAGAATACTTAAAAGTAGAAGCTGGTATATACAATGAATTATTAAATAAAAAGATAGAAGTTATAGAAGGAAAAGTTGCTGATTTAGCATCATCTCATGAAACTTCTGTTGAATACTTCATGGGATTCATAGATGGAATAAGTGAAAGTTTAAAAGAAGATATAGTTTTAGAAGAAATAGAAGCTGATTCTGAAATATCTTTAAAAATAGATTTCGAAAAATTATACTTCAATATGTTAAATGTAGAAGCTGAATGGTTATATACTTTACCAGGTTGGGAAGGAATATTATCAGCAGAACAAAGAAAAGAAATAACAAAAGCATACAAAAAAACTAAAACTGTTGTTAAAGAAAAAACTGTTGGAAGAAATGATCCATGCCCATGTGGAAGTGGTAAAAAATATAAGAAATGTTGTGGAAAATAAATAATTTAGACTGCCTTTTATAGGTAGTCTTTTTTATTACAAATATTAAAAAACTATAATTATTCAATAATATGGAAAAAACTCTTGCCAAATGTTTACAAAAATGT
>NZ_JANKBY010000118.1:0-10224 GCF_024621905.1 Terrisporobacter muris | reverse complement strand
CCGTTTTATAAAACTCGTCTTTAAAAACTACCTTATTACAACTTTCATTTTCTATAGCTTTTACGCTAGAATAAATGGCTTTTATACATATCCCTTATACACTTAGGATATATTATTTCACTAATTTTAAATATTAGCTTCTTTTTTAAATCATAGTATGTACTTTTAGATATATTCATTTTGCACATTATGTTTATTGGTCTTTCTTTGTTTATATATAAACTATAAAATAATATATACTCATCATCACTCATATTATTAATAGCTATATTTATTTTTTTAATAATTATCTCATTCTTATTCTTGATATATTTCAGTTTATCTACATGATCTGTATTGGTTACCTCTTCCAATTCTAAGTTAATAAGCTCTATTACATGCAACATATAGTTATAATCTTTTAATATTTCTTCGGTCATCTTGTAATATTTATCTTTTTTCATACTATCCCCTATAATAACTTATAAACTCCCTATCTCTTTTTATTTGTTCCTCTTCTAATCTCTTAATTAGTTCTAACCTAGAATTATAATAACCACTATCAGCTTCTATAATAGAAGGATTAGTATATATATATTCACTCTTTTTTCTTTGTTCTATATATCTTTCATATTCTATCCTTATTCTAAATGACTTTCTCATTAACTCACTTCTACACTGTCTTAGTATGCTATTAATTGAGCTATCCATTTTATTATACTTAGCAGCTATATCTTTTATTTGAAGCTCATTTACATACCTATCAATAAAAATGTTGGCTTTTGTAGGTGGTAATATATTTCTAAATTCTTGTATATACTCTTGTAGTGTCATTTCCTCTATTACTTCATTTTCTGCATTTACACTACTATTTGGAATAATATCATACATATTTGTATCTTCATCTATTTCATGATCTAGTGATGTAATAGCATATTGGCCATGTATTCTTTTAAGATTATGAAACTCTCTTTTTATACTCCAACTAATACAGCTATACATATAAGTATCAAAACTCATTCCTTTTCCTTCTTTATACGTTTCAAAGGCTCTAATCATTCCTAAACTACCTATTTGCATAATATCCTCTATATCAATTCCATAAGGATTATTTTTAAATTTATTAGCTATTTTAATAAGCATTGGCTCATATTGTAAATACTCTTTATCTGTCATTGATACCCCCTATATACCCCATTGCTCTTTCAGTTTATTTATTAATACCATCATTTCAGCACTTTCTTTATTATTTGTATTCCTATCTGGATGGTATTGCATGGCCATTCTTTTATATAACTTTTTTAGTAGTTTCTTTTCACTATCATTCATTTCAAGTTTTTTGTCACTACTTCTATTAAAAAATTTATCCTCTACTTTTATTCCATCCAATAATCCTCTGTCATATCCTTCCTGGTACTTTTCCATAAGTTCTTTATAGTGTAATGAGCTATATTTATTTTTAAAGTTTTCATATTCAAGAAGCTTATTTTCTTCTTCTTTTTTAATATCATTTTTAATCTTTGACATCATAGCTTTATATGTAGGGTAATACTCTTTCTTGACTTTAATTAATTTCTCCACTACATCATTAAAGTCTAAATTTACATCTTTATTCCCTATACATTTAGCTGTTATACTACTCATTAAAGCAACTGGTATATCATCTATTAAGCCATTTATTTCTTCCTTATATTCATAAAGTGAGTGCCATGCATATGAGTCTACCTTTATATCATTTGACACTACTTTCCCATTTACCCTCTTTCTATCACAAGCATAAATACTATATCCCCATTTACCTTTTCTTATTTTGCAAAACATTTGAAATACTCCTTTATAGTGTTATGATTTTACTTTTTTATCATTTTATTTGTCACTACATTTATTAATTAAAATAGTTACTAGAAGCTTAATTCTAGTAACTTAATATTAGTTGCATTTAGTTGCATTATTATTAGCTATTTAAATAACTATTTTTCTAATTTATTAAACCTTTTAACTCATTATAATTATCAAAAACAAATGTAAATATATTCTTAACTTTTTCAGAACCTCCGTCTTTGTCTATACATCCTAAAACGTATTTTCTTAATTCTTTTAATTCTTCTATATCAAATTCACAACCAAGTGATTCTATAGCTTTATATACCTCTAGTGTAGCTTGGCCAACTGTCATATTCTTAGATTTTTGTACTTCCATTATAAAAATCCCCCTATAGTCGTTAATTTTCATATGTAAAAACTATCACACAATTCTCTTTATAAAATACTGTTGCTATTAATCCAGTATCAAATTTTAATTCTTTTACTGATATTTCAATTATTCTATCATTTAATTTTATTTCCACATTATCTGAATCATTTATCAATATATCTTTTAGATCATATACTGTCCTTTTATAATCCTCTGATATTTTAGTTCTAGCATTTACTATTACCTTTACATTTTCATGCCTTTTTATTAAGGCTATAGATTTTCTAATTGTCATTCTCACACCTATAGCTCCACATCCTTAAAAATACTATAATCATTTACAATAGATTCTATTTCTGATAGCTCTTTTATAATTCGCTCTAGTGCCATATATTCTTTTGTTTCATATACATTCTTTTTCTCTTCTTCCGATAATCCATTAAAATACTTCTCTGCATTATTTAATCTTTCTAATAAGTATTGGTAATAAGCTCTTATAGCTTCTATCATATTATTTTTCATATGTCCTTTATCTCCCTATGCTGTATTTTGATTTGTAAAGAATAATAGGGCTTTATTTCTATCCAAAACATTATTTCAACAGATTCATCTTATCCATTAAATTTATTTGATTTTTTTGTAGTTGCTCAACATCTTTTCTAAGCTTAGTTGGAGTTACTCCTACTTCTTCTATAATCCTAGTACAAGCATTTACAGAAATAATCATTATTTCCCTTAAATCCTTTCCGTATAACCCCAGTTCTTTAATTTTGTCTATTACTTCTTTTGGGTATCCCTCATACATTTACATCACCCCTTTAAAATGGCAATTCATTGCAAGATACTTGTACAAATTTCTTATTTGTATCATATCCGTAATTTCTATTTAATTCCTCTTGGTTTGTATAAAACCTCTTCCTATAGATATCAAAGGATATATTAAAAGCTCTATTGGTTATACCTCCCCATCTATTTTTTAATACTATGATTTTTGATTCTTCCTCGCCATCATCTTTTTTAATTCTTTCTATTCTTAGCACTGTATCAGCTGAACCAACTATCTCACTAGCTCCTGATACATCATACATGTTAGGCTTTTCTCCCTTAGATGGTTTCTTTGGGTGTGCAACTAATAATATTACTAGCTTGTACTTTTTGGCCAACTGCTTTAATGCTAAACATAACTGTTTCTGTTGTTGATATTGCTTGTCACTTTCTCCTATATCAAAGGTCATTAGGTTATCCAAAATAAAGAAGCTAATACCTTGATTTATAGCTAAATATTCAATAACACTTAGTATATTCTCTTTGTTTGCCCTCGAATTACTTCCGTATATTTTAAACTTACCTTTTATCCATTTACTTATTAATTCCCAGCTATAATCAGTTATATCTGTATATGCCTTTCCTTTTTTACTTGTTTTCTCTTCAATGTGGTAATCATTTGCTACTGTTCGATTGAACCAAAACATTAAATCTTCTTCTGGTAACTCACCACTATATAAAAAAGCTTTATTTCCTTGAGCTATAGCTCCAGCTATTATTTGATTTATTATTGTACTCTTACCACTTCCAGGTACTCCAGTTATTATGTTTAATGATGTTCCTCTAAATCCACCACCTAGTAAATGGTCTAATGGTTCAAAACCAGTAGGTATATAAAAATTATTATTTTTCCCTCTCTTTATGTCCGAAGCATCTACATATAACTCTTCTATGCTCTTATTATTTGTAAATATGCTTTTAATCGATTCTATGCCCATTTTAACGACTTCTATTTTTTCATTGAATAATTTATCGTTTAAATTATTTAAAAGGCTCATAGCCACCCTTCTGTTGCTCTTATCAATAAGTAAATCTATATAATAATTTATATTTAAAGAATTAGGAACTATTGTTTGTAAACTTGTAATATAACTAATACCTCCAACAGCTTCTAATAAATTATTGCCTTTAAGCTCTTCTATAAGCATAATTAAGTCAATAGGTTTGCCTTGTATATGAATACTTAACATGCTTTTAAATATAATTCGATGTACCTCTTTATAGAAAGTATTTACATCAATTCTTTTAGAAGCTATACTTATATTGCTTGGATTTAGCAGTATAGACCCTAATACTGTTTGTTCTGCCTCCACACTATGTGGAGGTATCTTTTTGTTACTTTCCATTTTGATACCTCCTATTTTCTTAAATACTTTCATACTCATAACCATCTATGATTTCTAAATTTGTTTTTTCTTCTGCTGGATTATGTACCTTTAAGTTGCTATTATAATTTCCCTCTAATACTTTTAAAAAATTATTAGGATTCATTATCCAGTCAAAATTTGCTTTCCAATTTCTCTTGTTATATCCATTAAGATAGCTTGATTTACTAGCTATTTTAAATACTTCTAAGACTATTTCTAAATTATGCTCCTTTATTCTTGCATCTATTGCTTTTTCCCTAGCATCACTTATCTTTTTAATAGATGGAAGACCTTTACAAGTAGAGTTAAATTCTTGTTGAATTTTATTATATATGTCTTTCTTTTCATTCTTTTCATTCTTTTCATTCTTGTTCGTGGTTGGTGCTTGGTTGGTGCTTGGTTCATTTCTCGGTTGTTTGCTTGGTTGATTTCTGTCATCTGCTTGATACAATCCCCAGTTTTTAATGGTTATAAGTGTGTAACCATTGGTTGATTTGCTTGTTGATTGCTTGGTTAAAAAATCATGTTTTTCAAAATAATCCAATGCACTTCTTATCATTTGTTCTGATATACCTTTACCACATTCCTTCGCTAATTTACTTCTCGATGTTACAAATTGACCTGGTAAAAGTGTTATCTTTTCTCTTGTAGAATCTAATATTATTGTCTTTTCTTTATGATTCGCCTTCAATAATATTGTTATAAGTATGGTCTTCCTTTCCGGCTTGCACGATTGCCATAATGGACTATCCATTATTTTTCTATGAAGCTTGATATATCCTTGAGTTATCAAAATATCACCTGCTTACCTATCACAACTTTCAGCATATCCCTTATTAATTAGCTCTTTTAATATCATCCCAAACCTGTCATTAACAAGCTTTTCATTTATTTCATATTCATAATCATCCATTGAAGCAATGAATCCCACAAAAAAAACAAAAAAATATTCTAATTCCTTGATATCAATAACAATTTCCTCTTTATGTATAACTTTGTATTTAATCATCGTTAATACAATATCCCCAAATTTTTCGAATCCTTTTAAGAAATTAACTAGATCTTTTAATGCATAAACATAACCATCATCTAATATAGTAAATCTATCCTTTATTCTTATTTTTAAATCTTCCATATTGTCTACCTCCTTTTAAAACTGTTGTCCTATAGCTGTATTTTCTATCCATTCATCTACTTTGCTAGTTATAATCAGAATTTTTTTCCCCACCTTAAACATTGGAAATCCCTTAGATTTTGTTAACTCATAGGCTTTTATATATCCTATCCCTAGATATTCAGCAAATTCTTTTACAGTCATAGTTCTTTTCTTGTATTCACTCATAATATTCACCCCTATCTGCTATTTATTAAGTTTAAGAATTCAAGAACAGTCATATTAGGAAATATGCTACTTATAAATTTCAACTGCTCCCCAGTCATTTTTATACTCATATAAATATCCTCCCTATTCTTCTTCCTCTAAAATCTCTTTCATATCTACATCTAAGACTTTTGCTATATCCTTAAGTCTACTTAATGTTACATTCTGCTTTCCTAGTTCTATCCTATTTATAGTAGCCGAAGAAACACCTAACATATTTCCTAGCTCTTTTTGGCTTAAGTCTTTTTTAATCCTTGCCAATTTCATATTCATTAATTTCACTACTCCAAACCTCCTATGCGAATTTTAAATTCATATTCTTATTCTTTAATAATACGCACTTAAAATTCGTAAGTCAATACTTTTTTTAAAAAATATGTATTTTAAGTTCATATTATGTTAATATATATAATATATAAGATTAATGGAGGCATTCTTATGACAATAGGAAGCAATATAAAACAAATACGAAAAGAAAAAAAACTTACTCAAAGTGATCTTGCAAAAAAGATAAACAAGGGGTTAAGAACTGTTCAAAAATATGAATCAGATGATATTAATATACCTATAGATGTACTTAAAGATATAGCAAAAACATTAGATATAGAATTAATAGATTTAATAATTGATGATAATAATTCCGTTTATCTAGATTTCTGTGCAGATTCTCTTGATGATACATTCAAAAAACTTGAGATTCTTTCTACAGATGAAGCTTTTATGGAAGATGTGTTGCGTAAAGAAAAACATGAACTCAGCTTTTTTGAAGAGTGTTTACTAATGATTTATAATAGTCAAAAATATGATATTGAGGTTTATATAGAAGTCTTAAAATTATTAGGTAGTGATGTTTTACAAAAACAATTAGGCTATTCATTTAACGAATTAGCTTCTAATGAAAATAATTTAATTCGTATGATACTTAATATAATGAATTCTATAAAAAATGATTTAAGGTTTATTATGAAGTCAAAGACTACAACTACTAATATAGATAAAGATAAATCCTAAAAAATAATAATATAAACTTAAAAATCAGTTCGTATAATATCGAAGTGCGTAAACTATTACATTGTAGTGACAAATAATACTTAATTTTTGAAAAATGTTATAACTACACAATAAATTATTTAGAAATAATAAAATGAGGTGATAATATGGCCAAAAGAAGAAGTAACGGCGAAGGCTCTATTGTTAAGAATATGAGAAATGGCATACAAGTAGGCTGGAGAGCTTCTATCACCATAGGAACTGACGACAGAGGTAAATTAGTACGTAAACAATTTACTGGTAAGACTCAACAAGATGTTAAAAATAAGCTTCAAGAATATAAAAAACAAATGCTTATGGGTGTATTAAATGAGGACAAGCTGACTGTTTCAGATTGGTTTTATTCATGGTTATTTGACTATAGGAAACAAGATTTAAAGCCTAAAAGTTTTCAAAGGTATCATGGAATTTATAAAAACTATATAGAAAATACCGACTTTGGAAATATAAAGCTTAATGATCTAAGAACAACACACCTGCAAAGACACTACAAAAAGTTATTGGATAACGGAACTACTCCTACAACAATTAGGCAAATTAATACTAATTTAAAAACTTGTTTGAATGAAGCTGAAAGACAAGGATATATACAAAAGAACTGGTGTAAACTTGTTACTCTGCCTAAAAAGGAAGATAATAAAGAAGTCAAAGTATTGACTAAGCAAGAACAAGAAAAGTTCCTGGAAGCTATTAAAGGCCATGAACTTGAATTATTATATATAGTTGCTCTTGGAACTGGTTTAAGGATTGGCGAAATACTAGGTTTAAAATGGCCTGATATAGATTTTAAAAATAACGAGCTTCATGTTAATAGAAGTTTACAGAAAGCTGCTATATATGAAAATGATAAAATAGCAAGATATGAAGTTCAAGAAACTACTCCTAAAACTAAAAACTCATTAAGAACTATACCAGTACCACAAAATATAATTAAAAAGCTTCGAGCTCATAAAAAAGAACAAAATGAGCTTATATTATTATTACAGGAAGAATACGATAATAAAAATTATGTATTCTGTAATAAATTAGGAAAACCAATAGAAGATAAACGACCAGGAAGAAACTTAAAGACTATACTAACATCTATAGATATTGAACCTATTAAATTCCATGCACTAAGACATACTTATGCAACTAGATTATTTGAAGCTGATATTCCACCTAAAACAGTACAACATTTAATGGGTCACTCTGATATAGAAACTACTATGAATATTTACACTCATGTAATGAAAGAGCAAAAACTAGAAGCGATAGATAAATTAGATGCTCTTTTTAAATAATGATTTTAATAAAAATGAATTACTTATTTATTATTTTTGTATAACTTTATAATATTTTATATTTATCAAATATTATAAAGCAAAATAAAAGGAATTGATAAACTATTAAGTTCATCAATTCCAAACATAACAACAACTTATATTTATCTAAATGTCATTAGTGATTTCTTTATGAACATTTTCTACAAATTCCCTTATAAACTTTATAGATTGTTCAACAAAAGTTTTATCTATTTCTTGTAATTCACCTGTTTTAGCATTTCTATCAGCTTGATGAGCTATATAATTTCTTCTCTCATATATTTCATCTATCCTATTGCTTAGCTCATTGCTCTTCATACTCATTTCATCTGCTATATTCTTAAATATTGTTTTAGTACTTATCAATGAAAGACATTTTTTTATTTTTTCACTAGCCATATATGTGTTCTGTTTATCTTTTATTACTATCCAATTTTCAAGCCAATCTACACTTTCAATATTTTTTATTGCCTCTTCAACAAAAGGCATAGATACAATAAAATTTTGATATGATTTAGTTTTTGGTTTGTTGCCATTAAACATTTCAATTATTCCATATTTTACTATTTCATGCATATAATAATCTAAAGAACTCATAACAAATACAATTTGACTCCTAAGTATATCATCCTTGGCATCATTCACATCCATTGTTTCTAATTTATCTACAATTAAAAACTTATCTTCTATGCTTTTTAAAGTTGTTTTAAATGTGCAAATTATTTTTTCAGACTTTACACTTGGTATCACTGTATTATTTATATCTTTTGTTTGGCTTTCTCTTTCTAAAGATATTACTTCCATAAACTTATTACTCATTATTCCCCCGCACTTTCATTATATCGAATTTATACTTAATAATATTATTTATAATTATTTAAATTATTAGTTATAAATGGAATAGCGCCATATTTACCTCTAATATATCCATTTTCTATATTTTCATCTGATCTTATATTTTTAAGATCACTTAGAGAATATATTTCTGTTGATTTACTTTCTTGATTTCTCTCTGTTAACCAAATTTGATCTCTTCTTAATAAATCTAAATCTAATAAATTGGTATCATGAGTTGTAAAAATTAATTGAGCATTATTCTTGTTTATATCTTTATTTTTAAACAATTTTACAATATGCTTAACAATTATAGGATGTAAACTAGTTTCTAACTCATCATATACAAGGACTTTTCCTTTATCTAATATATCAATTAATGGTCCACTAATTTCAAATAACTTATTTATCCCTCTTGAATCCTCATTTAAATCTATTTCTAAGTCATCATATCTAAGCTTTACATCTCTCTTTACGCCTTCACTATTACTTATAAGCATCTTTAATTCTTCTGGCATATCTGCTGGCAAATCTTCATAATTCATTTTTATATTCTTTATGTCTACATTTATATCAGTTATATTAATATCTAAACTTCTTAAAAATAATATAAAAGTTTCTTTATATTTATCCGATTCTTTTATATTTTTTAAAGTATATTCTAGCCATTCTTCATTTTGTATATTTGAATTTATTACAATATTTTCCTTTATGTACCTAAATACTCTTATTATATCTTCATTATTTATCCAATTAGCAACTATAGATAAAAATAATTTATTATTCTTATTCATTTTATCTTTTACTTCTTTTAAGTCTTTAGTATATTCTTTTCCAAAATAAAAATCATCTTTCATTCGCTCAAATATTTTAGCCTGTTTATTATTTTTGAAATGATATAAATATTCCTTTTCTATTTCTTGATTATTTACACTAAATCCATAAGCATATCTAATTTTATCAACAACTATTTGTATTCTAAATTCACTATTGAAATCTTTTTTTAGTTTATGTGGGAAAAATGGTATACGATCCCCTGGTTGAAAATTATTACTGTTACAAACTATAAATTTGAAATATGCTAATGAGTTTATTATATTAGTTTTTCCTGATCCATTTGCTCCATATATTGATATAATTGGTAAAACATTTCTATTTCCATATTCTAATAATATTTCGCTATGCTCCTTATCTTTAGTTGACATCATAGATAAAGTAATGTCATTTTTTATTGATTTATAATTACTACTCGAAAACTCTAAAATCATTTAAATATCCTCCCTTATACAT
>NZ_JANKBY010000117.1:0-10229 GCF_024621905.1 Terrisporobacter muris | reverse complement strand
TAATATATTTTGTTAAAACTATAATTAGTAATTGTTATTTTAAAATAAATATATATAAGGAGAATTTATATGATAGATTTAGTTTTGCTAGGATGTGGTGGTAATGTACCTATGCCTAATAGAAACCTTTCCTCTTTATTTATTAATTATAAAGGGAAAAAAATTTTAATAGACTGTGGCGAAGGAACTCAAGTATCAATGAGAATGAAAAATTGTGGTTTTAAAGGTATCGATTTGATTTTAATAACTCATCTTCATGGTGATCATATAATAGGTCTTATTGGTCTTCTATCTACTATGGGTAATAGTGGCAAAACTGAAGATTTAACTATTATTGGTCCTAATGGAATTATAGAAGCTATGAAGGCTATAAAAGTTCTTGTTGAATATTTACCTTATAACCTACATATAGTAGAAAATCCACAAGAAACTTTTGTACTAGAAAATCATCCTGTTTTTAAGGATTTAGAAGTCTCAACTCTAGAATTAGATCATTCTACTGAATGTTTAGGATATAGTTTATATTTTAAAAGAACTCCTAAATTTAATATGGAAAAAGCTAAATTAAATAATGTTCCTCAAGCCCTATGGAGTAGACTACAAAAGACTGATTCTGTTTTTTATGATAGAAAAATGTACACTTCAGATATGGTTTTTGGTGATAATAGAAAAGGTATTAAAATTAGTTTTGTTACAGATACTAGATTTTTACTTACTATACCTGACTTCATAGCTGACAGTGATTTATTCGTCTGTGAAGCCATGTATGGAGACGACATGGACATTTCAAAGGCTGTTAAAAACAAACATATGACTTTTACAGAGGCTGCTAGCTTAGCATCTTTGGGAAATGTCAAAAAACTACTTTTGACACACTTTAGTCCTTCTTTAGAAAATCCTAATAAATACTTAGAAAATGCTACAAGAATATTTCCAAATACTATAGTTGGAGAAGATAGGTTATCCTTATCTTTAAATTACGAAGATTAAAAATAGTGCTCAATATAATGAGCACTATTTTTATTGAATATTTTCTAATTCTAATACCTTATTTATACAAGGTTCTATTTTATGTATACCATACCTTATAGTATTATTCACCTCATATAGTCCCTAATTATACTTCCTCACCTTCTATATACTCAAGTATATCCCCTGGCTGACACTCTAAAACTTTACATATTTCATTTAGAGTTGTAAACCTAACAGCCTTAGCTCTATTATTTTTCAATATGGATAAATTAGCATTAGTAATATCTATCTTATCCGCTAAATCTTTCAGAGACATTTTTCTTTTTGCCATCATTACATCCAAGTTAACTATTATAGCCATAATTATCTCCTATACAGTAAATTCATTTTCCTCTTTTATTGTAATAGCTTGATCAAAAGCATCTGCTATTACAAAACATAAAAGACCTGCTATAAAATATATACACATGCTTGGCGTTATAAAAACTCCTGGAGCCAAATCTACAAATCTCATTCCACTAACACCATAAATTATACTAAAAACATAGTCTATGCCTAAGTTTATAAGTAATAAACAACCTATTCTTTTAAACTGCTTTACATTTGACTTTATAAATATGTTAACTTTAGAGCTACTTACTATTTCTAATAACGAAATAATCATCATAAAATATGTAATCCCTATTACAAATGCTCCAATTCCATGAACTATCGTATTTGTATCTTTAATATTATTAAAAATATATGGAATACCCATAATCACTGCCATTAAGAGAATCAATCCTAGCATGAAAAATATTACTATTAATGAAGTACTCAATACACTTTTTGTTTTTGTTGCATTTTTTAACATAATTTACACTCCCTTTTATTTCTATATTATTATAATAACAGGTCGTATATCGTTTTTCAATAAATTAATATTGAATTTTAATATATTTTTATCATAAAAGATTAATACATTAAATTTTCAACAAAGAAAAAAGAAAGGCTTAATCATCTGCCTTTCCTTATTTTTACTGTTCATCTGATTTTATTGCAATCCATGCTTTATCATACATTTTTTTTACATCTAATGGGAAATCTTTGTAAATTTCACATATATTCATTATTTCTGTAGGCATATATGCATTTGGATTATTTCTAACACTTTCTGGTTGTTCTTTTCTTGCCTCTTTGTTAGGAGTTGTATATCCTATTTCATCAGCTATTCTAAGGGCACTTTTCTTATCACTTACAAAGTTTATAAACTTTTCAGCACCTTCCACATTTTTAGCATTTTTAGGTATACATAAACTATCAATCCAGAAATTTGCACCTTCTTCAGGAACTACATAAACTAAATTTGGGTATTCGTCTTGTAAATTTAAACCTTCACCAGACCATATCATATTTATATCTGTTTCTCCTGCTGGAATCATAGTAGTACCATTATCTACACCATATAAAGGCTTAACTAATTTTCTTTGTTCTAGTAGCAATTCTTTTGCTTCGTCTATTTCTTTTTGATTAGTTGAGTTTAAAGAATAACCTAATTTTTTTAGTGCTACACCTATAGTGTCTCTATATGTATCAAACATAAATATTCTATCTTTATACTTTTCATTCCATAGTATATCCCAACTATTCACTTCTTCTTTTACTACATCTTTATTATATATAAGCCCTACTGTTCCAAACATATATGGTACTGAGTATTTATTCCCTGGGTCTATTTCTAGGTCTAAGTATTCTTCATCCATTTGAGATATGTTAGGTATGTTATCCTTATTTATTTCTTGGATAAGCTTTTGATCTATCATCCTTGGCATCAAAGCATCTGATACTAAAACAACATCGTACTTACCTGCTCCACTTTTAATTTTCGAATACATAGCTTCCATATCATCAAAAGTTTCAATATTAACCTTAATATTATATTTTTGTTCAAATTCTTTTACTGTTTCATCGTCTATATTTTCTCCATAGTTATAGAAATTAATTTCTTGAGTGCTTTGTTTATTACTACATCCTACAAAAAAAATACCCATAATGACTATACAAATTGATAAGCTAAATAATTTAATTAGTTTCTTCATACTTCACTCCCTAACATTTTTTATTTTAATATTTAATATTCTTTTGGATTATACCATTATTTTTTTAATTAGTCTAATTTAATAAAACACACAATACCTCATAGTATAATTTATGATTTATTTGTATATCACATTCTACAATATAATTTTTTTTTCATTTTTATATCTTTACACAAAAAAAGCGAACTTAATTTAAGCTCGCCTTTTAGCAACTATTATCTTCTTTGAGATCTCTTAGTTGGTTTTCCTTTTTTAGTCATACCTTCTTCTGTTACTTTTTTAACTGAAGCTTTTTGACCTGGGAATAATATTTTGGGTTCTTTTACATTCTTTCTATATAATGTAAATTTAAAACCTATAGCTTGAACGAACTCAGCTCTTAATGCTTTACATATAGCATTCGCTGCTTCTTTAGTATCTATCCCTGCTGTTTCAAGTATAGTTACTTTAACTAATTCTCTTGAGTCAAGCATTGCATCTAATTGCTCTAAGAAACTTTCTGTTACACCCTCTTTTCCTATTTGAGTTATAGGTTTTAAAGTGTTTGCTAAAGATCTTAAATATGCTCTTTGTCTTCCGTTTAACATATTGTCACCTCTTTTATATTAAATTTTAGTCATAGAATTCAAATTCTATATCGTATATCTTAACTGTATCTCCGTCTTCAATTCCCATATCTCTAAGTTTATCAAATACACCCTCTGATTCCATAGTTTTTTGGAAGAATTGAATAGATTCCATATCTTCAAAGTTGACAGAGTACATAATTCTTCTAAGTGATTTACCTGTAACCACATATACTCCATCTTCTATTTCAACATTTAACCCTTCTTCTTCAGCTGAATCTAATTCTGGTACATATAATTCGTCTTCAGAAACAAGTTCTATATCTTCAGCATCTTTTAATATTTGAGAAACATAAGATATAACATCATCTACACCTTCTCTTGTAGCTGCAGACATTTTGAATACTTTATATCCTCTTTCTTCTAAAGTTACTTTGAACTCTTCAAAGACAGATTCATCTTCAAGTATATCTATTTTATTGGCTACTACAACTTGAGGCCTTGTAGCTAATTTTTCATTGTATAATTTAAGTTCATCATTTATATTATCAAAATCTTCTAAAGCATTTCTACCTTCTAGTCCTGAAATATCAACTATATGTATTAATACTTTAGTTCTTTCTACGTGTCTTAAGAAGTCATGACCAAGTCCAACTCCTTCAGCAGCACCTTCTATAAGTCCTGGTATATCAGCTAATACAAAACTATCTCCAAACTTAGTTTGAACCACACCAAGGTTTGGTGTTAATGTTGTAAAGTGATAGTTTGCTATTTTAGGTTTAGCAGCTGTAACTACTGATAAAAATGTAGATTTACCTACGTTAGGGAATCCTAATAATCCTACATCAGCTATCATTTTAAGCTCTAATATAACCCATCTTTCTTCACCATCAGTTCCTGATTTAGCAAAGTTAGGAGCTTGTCTTACTGCGTTGGCAAAATGTTGGTTTCCTTTTCCGCCTCTTCCACCTCTTGCAACTACAGCTCTATCTCCTTCTGCTTTTAAGTCAGCTATTATTTTATTAGTAGCTTCATCTCTTATTATTGTTCCAGCTGGTACTTTTAAAACTAAGTCTTCACCATTTTTTCCAGCTTGTCTTTTTTTACTTCCATCTCCACCTGGAGTAGCTACATATTTTCTTTGGTATTTAAAGTCCATTAGTGTTCTTAAGTCGTTATCAACTTCAAATATAACACTAGCGCCTCTTCCTCCGTCTCCACCATCTGGTCCACCTGCAGGAACATATTTTTCTCTTCTAAATGATACTGCACCGTTTCCACCATTCCCAGCTTTGACAAATATTCTTGCCTTATCTATAAACAAAAGTGGCACCTCCTATTAGAATTTGCATTCTATTCAAATTCTCATTATTTAAAAAGAAAAGGAGTGTAAATACACTCCTCTCCCTTTATTATTCAGCAACTTGTACTGGATATATACTTACTTTTTTTCTTTTTTTGTCTTTTCTTTCGAATTTAACAGTACCGTCTATTAATGCGAATAAAGTGTCATCTCCACCTTTACCTACATTAGTTCCTGGATGTATTTTAGTACCTCTTTGTCTTACTATTATACTACCAGCAGTAACTAGTTGTCCGTCATATCTTTTAACACCTAATCTTTTAGCGATTGAGTCTCTACCGTTTTTAGAAGACCCTACCCCTTTTTTAGATGCTAATAATTGTAAGTTCATGTTTAACATTTGGAGTCACCCCCTACTTTTTTAAGATTTTTATATTGTTTCGATAATCCTTTTGGATTGATTTCATTGTTAATTCAAAATGTTCTAGTAATAAATCAGTTTTTTCATTTAAACTTTCTTCGTGAACTAGACATTCAATAAAACCTTCTTGGCCTATTACAGAATCAAATTTTACTTTTGCTAATCTATCTAATGAATTGATAACTCCAATTGCATTAGAAGTCACTGCTGAACAAACAATATCTTGTCCTATTGGAGCAAAATCAGCATGTCCTTTTATTGTAAAACCTTTACGTCTGAAATCGTCTGTATAATGATATTTTATCTTTATCATTTCATTAACCTATTACTAAGCGTTTATTTTTTCAACAACTATCTTAGTGTATGGTTGACGATGACCTTGTTTTCTTCTGTAGTCTTTTTTAGCTTTATACTTGTAAACTACTATTTTCTTAGCTTTTCCTTGCTCTACTACTTTAGCAGTAACAGAAGCACCTTCTACAACTGGAGCTCCAACAACTAGTTCTCCTTCTGCATTAGTACAAGCTAATACTTCGTTTAAAGTTACTTCTTCACCAGCTTGTGCTTCTAACTTTTCAACGAATAATACATCACCTTCAGCAACTTTGTATTGCTTTCCACCTGTTTTAACTATAGCGTACATTAATATACACCTCCTCGGTCTAAGAACTCGCCATCAAGGTATTTCCAAAGGAAAATTTTCACCTTTTCTGTGCGGCATTACAGTTATAAATAATACTACTTATTGAACAAAATGTCAACTAGCTTACAAAAATAATTTTATATTTTTCATAAGCCACTTCTTTATTTTCTTTTAGTAAAATGTTCATTTCATATTTTTTACTTATTTTATTAATTAGGCCCATATAATTAACTTTAATTTTGTTAATTACTGAGGGGTTAAGTTCAACTGTTATATCATTATAGCATGTATGATATTTTATTCTACTTATTTCTTTTTCCAAATCATCCATAATATAGTTTATTGATTTTGTTGATGAATTTCCATTGCAAATACCACATTCATCTAAATAGTACTCACTTATTGAATTTCTTTCTCTTCGCCTTGCTACTTCCACAAGACCTAATCTTGTGAGTCCTAATACTTCAGATTTTCTTTTATCTTTTCCTAGATAATAGTTTAAAGATCTTAATAAGTTTTCCTTATTTTTCTTTTTAACCATATCAATAAAGTCAATTATGATTATTCCACCTATATCTCTAAGTTTTAACTGTCTAGCAATTTCTATACATGCTTCTTCATTAGTTTTATATACTGTGTCTTCTCTATTAGATATTCCAGTAAACTTCCCTGTATTAACATCTATTACAGTTAAAGCTTCTGTTTTTTCTATGATTAAATAACCACCACTTTTTAACCATACTTTTTTACCAAGTGCTTTATCTATTTGACTTTGTACTTTATATAAATCAAAAATATCTTGATTCTCTATTATTTTTAGTTTGTTTAAATAATCTTTATTAATAGTTTTTAAGATATTTTTTATTTCTTCGTATTTATTATTGTTATTTACTACAATTTCTGTAACATCTTCGTTTACATTATCTTTTATGTATTTAGTTGATGCATCTAACTCTTTGTATAGTAGTTTAGGTCCTATGCCTAACTTGAACTCTTTTGTAATAGAGTCATATTTTTCTTTTAATTCTATAAAATCTTTTTCTAATTCTTCTTCTCTACATCCAGCAGCTTCTGTTCTAATTATAATTCCACAATCTTTTCCCACAAGTTTTTTTACAATCTTTTTAAGTCTAAATCGTTCTTCTTCGTCTTGAAGCCTATTAGATATAGTTACTCTATCATTAGTTGGTATATAAACTAAATATCGACCTGATAGGCTCACTTCTAAATTTAACTTCGGTCCCTTTGTTCCCACTGCTTCTTTATTAATTTGAACCATAATATCCATACCAGATTTTATATTAGAATCTTTTTTTAGAGGAAGATAAGCTAGTTTTTCCATGCCTATATCTACAAAGCAGGCCTCTAAGCCTGCTTTTACATTTTTTACTATTCCTCTATATATGTTAGATACTAATTTATTTTTTTCATTTTCTTCTATTAATAATTCTACAAGTTTATCATCTTCAACTATGGCAGTTTTTTCTGATGATACTAAGGTTTCAATTATTATTTTTTTCATTATTATCCTCACTATAACGGAGTTACTAATTCTCCATCTACTATCTTATAAAGGTCTCTTCTTATTATTTCAACTTCTTTTGGATCCATTTCTATATCTAATATTCCAAGTAACACTGGTACAAATATATTAGTATTTAAGTTAGCTTTAGACCCTGTTGCTATAATAGCTTCAAAAGTAGCTCTATTATCATCTAATACAACTAAGTCAAAAGTTTTAATCATTGGTCTTATATCAACCTCTACCATTTTACCTTTTTTATTTTTCTTACTTATCATTATTGATTTACTTGTTACAAACTCAAGCACTCTAGCTTTTACTAATTCTTTGCTTAAAGGAGTTTCTAAATCTATGTTAAATAAATATTCTCCATAGACTATTTCTTGTGCAAGAGCTGGAGTTTGTGGAGTTATTTCTTCTGCTTTTATAAATTCCACACCCATTGGTAACTCTTCGTTTATTCTTTGTAAAAATTCTTCAGCAGATATATCATCTTCTATTTCTATATCTACATATTCTCCTTGACTTTCTGTTCCTAATGCTAAGGCATTAGCATAACTCATTTTTGGATGAGGGTTAAATCCTTGAGAATAAGATAAATTTATTTCTGCTCTTCTAAAAGCTCTTTGTAAAAGTCTTTGCAAGTCAAGATGAGATATAAATATCATATCATCTTCTTTTTTATATTTAGCTCTAATTAACTTACTCATAATTAGCATAGCCCCCTTCCTAAGTCAGTTGTATTTATTCCACAACCATTACATCTATGTCTACAATCTGGCGTAACTGCATCTTCTTTTGCTTTATTATTCTCTCTTATTAAGAATTTCTTAGATACACCTACATCTATGTGATCCCAAGCAAATACTTCATCGTAACTTCTCTCTCTGTGAGCATACCAACTTATATCTAATCCATTTTTCTCCATAGCTTCAGTCCATATATCTAAGTTAAAGTATTCTGACCATCCATCAAATTTAGCTCCAGCTTTGAAAGCATCATAGATAACTTTACCTATTCTTCTATCTCCTCTAGATACAACAGCTTCCATTAAACTAGTTTTTGAATCATGGTAGTTATATCTTATATCTCTATTTTTTAGAGCTTTAACTAAATATTGTTGTTTTTCTCTTACCACATCTCCCGTATCTTGTGGATGCCATTGGAATGGTGTAAATGGTTTAGGCACAAATGTTGATGTACTTACTGTTACTCCGAATTTTCTTGATAGTTTTCCACCATGTACTTCTCTATAAGTATCTATAACATCGTAAGCTAAATCTCTTATTCCATCTAAATCTTCATATCTTTCTGTTGGAAGACCAATCATGAAGTAAAGTTTTACACTATGCCATCCCATTTCAAAAGCTTTTGTAGTGGCATTTTTTAAATCTTCTTCACTTACACCTTTGTTTATAACATCTCTCATTCTTTGAGTTCCTGCTTCTGGTGCAAATGTAAGACCTGATTTTCTAACTTGTTGTATTTTTTCCGCTATTTCCATTGTAAAGTTATCAAGTCTAAGTGATGGTAGTGATATACCTATATTTTTACTTGCATATTCTTCAATTAGAACATCTGTAAGTTCACTTAATTTTGAGTAGTCACTAGTTGATAATGAAGATAAAGATATTTCATCGTATCCAGTACTCTTTATTAACTTATCTAATGATTCTTTTAAAGTATCTATACTCTTTTCTCTTATTGGTCTGTAAATCATACCAGCTTGACAGAATCTACATCCTCTAGTACATCCTCTGAATAGCTCTAAAACTACTCTTTCATGAACAGTTTCTATGTAAGGAACTATTAATGCTTCTGGATAAGGAACTTCATCCATATTTTTTATTATTCTTTTTCTTGGATGAGCTGGTACTCCTTCTCTATTTGGAACTGTTTCTTTTACTGTTTTATCTTCGTTGTATGTAGCATCATAAAAACTTGGTATGTAAACTCCTTCTATTTTTGATGCCATCATTAAGAAGTCTTCTCTAGTTGTTTTATTTTTCTTCCACTCTTTATATAGGTTTAACACTTCTAAGTTAACTTCTTCACCTTCTCCAAGGATTACTATATCCACGAAATCTGCTAAAGGTTCTGAATTATAAGCACAAGGTCCTCCAACCATTATAAATGGATCATCTAGCTTTCTGTCTTTAGCTAATATTTCTATTTTACCTAAATCTAATATGTTTAATATATTTGTGTAAGAAAGTTCATATTGAAGAGTAAATGTAACAAAATCAAAGTTTGTTATAGGTTCTCTTGATTCTATTGCAAATAGAGGTATATTTTTTTCTCTTAGTATCTCCTCCATATCTACTGCTGGAGAATAAACTCTTTCACAATAAACATCTTCATCACTATTTAATACTCTATATAAGATTTGACTTCCCAAGTGACTCATCCCTACTTCGTATAAATCAGGGAAACACTGTGCATATCTTATTAAACCTTCTTTGCTAGTATCTTTATGTATTGAATTTACTTCATTTCCTAAATATCTAGCTGGTTTTTCTACTTTTTTTAAAATTTTTCTAAACTCTGCTTTATCCATCTAATATTGAAACCTCCGATAAACTAATTGTAATTCACATAAATTTTATTATACACTATAAAATATTTGGTATCAAAATTTTTTAATTTTAATCATATAATTACCTTATTACTTATATTATCGCGCTATTATTATTCATTATACTTATTTTAGAACAACTTTATCTA
>NZ_JANKBY010000116.1:0-10298 GCF_024621905.1 Terrisporobacter muris | reverse complement strand
GTATATTAAATAATACTAAACCTGTAGTATATGAAAAGGAACTTTATAAATGAAGAATCATATATATTATTAGGTGAAGGCTAATTTCACGAGAAAGGAGGCTAAATTTATGAATGTATATAATTATAATAAATATAGAGGGTTATTTATTGGCGTAGATAATCCAGTTCAATTGGCCAATGGAAATATAGCTATACCTATAGGATTTGATAATGGAGCAACTACACCATCGTTTAAATCATCTTATAGAGAACTATGTAGAGGATTGATAACATATGGAGCTGTAGCTAGGGGGACAGGTCAGAAAAGTGAAATAACTACTCAAAAGTATGAAGATGCAAGAAAAATAATATTAGATTTTTTCAATGTGGGTAGTGATTCTAGCTATACTGCCATATTTGGAAAAACCACAACTGAGTGCATGAATTTATTAGCCAATGAGTTAATTAAAAATAAGGATGAGAAAATACTCACAACAAGAATGGAACATCATGCAAATGATTTACCTTGGAGATATAATGCCATAGTAGAATATGTTGATGTAGATAAAATGGGAAGGATCAGTGTTGATAGTATAGAAAATAAACTAAAAGAGAATAACGGAACAATTAAGTACGTGACTGTAACAGGAGCATCAAATGTGACTGGATATGTAAATCCAATACATGAAATAGCTAAAATATGTCATAAATATAATGCAAAAATAATAGTAGATGGTGCTCAATTAGTTGCTCATAAAGAAATAAATATGAAAGGTCAAAATCCAGAAGAAGAAATTGATTTTTTAGTTTTCTCTAGTCACAAAATATATGCTCCTTATGGAACAGGCGTAATTGTTGGACGTATTGAAGATTTGTCTAATGTAACACCATTTTTAAAAGGAGGAGCATGTGTAAACGCTGTTACTGATTATGATGTTATATGGGATGAACCACCAGCTTTGCATGAAGCAGGTAGCCCAAACTCATTGGGAGCTATGGCTACTGCTAGATCATTACAACAATTGAAGCAAATTGGTTTTGATAATATATATGAGCATGAGATGATGTTGAAAGAATTCCTTATAAATGAAATGAAAAAAATAGACAGAGTTATACTATATGGAGATAATGAAAATATAGATGATAGATTAGGTATTATCGTTTTCAATATAGATGGTGAAAATTATAAAACAATAGGCAAGAAATTTGCTGACGAAATGGCAATTGCCTTAAGGCCTGGTAAGTTTTGTGCACACCCATATGTTAATAGATTGATGGGTGTAAGTGATGAAACTGCATGTTACAATGCATATAATAATAAACCTACAAATGGAATGTTAAGAATAAGTTTAGGACTTTATAATACAATGGAAGAAGCAAAGGCATTTATAGCCTACACTAAATATTTAGTTTCAACTTTATAACTATATGGATTTTATAGAGAGTAAATAGTACTTTATATTTATTCTCTATTTTTTTTGCAAAAAATACAGTTGCAATTGCAACTAAATGTGTTATACTAGTATAGTTGCATTAACAACTAAATAAACAAAGGGGAGAAATTTATGGATAGAAAAGAATGTGGCAATATTGGAAAGTATATTTCTCAAATATATAGAAAAGGCCGTATTTTCATTGGAAGAGGTCTTGAGGAATATAACATAGGTCAGGGTCAATTCATGTTCTTATTAGAACTTTATATAGAGGATGGTAGAAATCAAGAGGAACTAGCTGAAGTTCTTAAAATTGATAAAGGAACTACAGCAAGAGCAATAAAAAAGCTAGAGGAAAATGGATTTATAAGAAGAGAAAAAGATGAGAAAGACAAAAGATCCAATAGAGTTTATTTAACAGAAGAAGGGAAAGGAATGAAGGATAATATATTCTTTATTTTAAATCAATGGGATAAAAAAATGAGTGAGCAATTAGATGAAGAAGAAAGAGAATTAATGATTAAGCTACTTAGGAAAGTTTGCTCGAATATAAATATATAGGAGGAAGATGTATGAATAAAAATCAAGCAGAATTAGGATCACAATCAGTTGGAAAATTATTGTTAAAATATTCTGTTCCAGCTATCATAGGTATGATGGTAAATGCACTTTATAATGTAGTAGATAGAATATTTATTGGAAATATACCTCATGTTGGATCTATGGCAATAGCAGGTCTTGGTGTAACTATGCCTGTACTAACAATAGCATTAGCCTTTGGAATGCTTGTTGGAGTAGGTTCGGCAACAAATGTTTCTATAAAATTAGGACAAGGTAAAAAGGAAGAAGCACAAAATATTATAGGAACAGGTATGCTACTATCAGTAATATTAGGCATTTCGCTAACTATAGTAGGACTACTATTTTCAGAACAAATATTAAAATTATTTGGAGCTAGTGATGCTACACTATACTATGCAAAATCATATACAGATATAATTATAGTAGGAACAACATTTTCCATAATCGGAATGTTTTTTAATAACACTATTAGAGGAGATGGAAATCCTAAATTATCAGCAATTATAATGACAGTTGGATGTGCTACAAACATAATTTTAGATGCACTATTCATATTCAAATTTAATATGGGAATAAAAGGTGCAGCAACTGCAACAATAATATCACAAGCTATAACAGCTATTTGGGGGCTTTCATACTATTTAAGAAAAAAATCTAATTTAGAATTTAAGCCTTCAACTGTAAGATTAAACAAAAATGCAGCAAAATCTATTTTAGCAATAGGTGTATCTCCATTTGCAATACAACTTGCAGCAAGTTTAGTACAAGTTATAAGTAATCAAAGTTTAAAAACTTATGGAGGAGATTTAGCTATAGGTGCTATGGCGACTATAAGTTCAATATCAATGATATTCTTAATGCCTTCATTTGGGATAAGTCAAGGTATGCAACCAATAGTTGGATTTAACTATGGAGCAAAGCATTACTACAGAGCTAAGAAAGCTTTACAAATATGTTTAATAGCATCTACTTGTATATTTGTTGTTGGGGCAATAGCAATAAATGTAGCACCACAAGTTTTAGTAGGAATGTTCAACAATGATCCGGAGCTTATGGGTATAACAATTAATGGACTTAAAAAATATACAATGACTTTACCAATATTAAGTGTGGGAATTATAGGAACTAACTATATTCAATCAATTGGAAAAGCAAAAATGTCTATAGTTCTTAGTTTACTTAGACAATGTATATTCTTAATACCTTTAATGATGATATTACCAAAATTTTTAGGACTTGATGGAGTTTGGTTTGCTCAACCAGTAGCAGACCTTGTAGCTATAGTTATAATAGGGGCTGTATTAGTTAAAGAAGTAAAAAGTTATTCAAAAGTTAATGAAGAAGAAGCAGCAGCTTAGATTATAAGTCAGCATATTAATGCTGGCTTTTTTTAGTTGTAAGTAAATCATATGTTATCTGTTCTGTAGATAACATATGATTTCCAGCTTTGTTACTTGAGCAACGGGCGAAGCCGTTGGCGACATGAGCGAAGCGAATTTTTTATTGTTTTCTATGTATAGAAAACTTTTATATGTTTTGAATAATATTAATCAGACAATTATAATAGTAAGAGATGTTATGAAATTAAGGAGATAAAAATGAATAATAAATTTGAAAAATTTAATTTAAATAAAGATATAATAAGGTCACTAAGTAATTTAAACTATGAGGAACCGTCAAAAGTTCAAGAAGAGGCTATCCCAAGTTTATTAGACGAAAGAGATGTAATAGTAAAGTCCAAAACAGGAAGTGGAAAAACCGCATCTTTTGCCATACCGATAGTTGAAAAAGTAGATATAGATAATAATAGTGTACAAGGGCTAATAATAGCTCCAACAAGGGAATTAGCATTACAAATTAAAGAAGAGATACAAAATATAGGCAGAATAAAAAAAGTTAGATGTAGTGCAATTTTTGGAAAGCAACCATTAAAAGAGCAAATAGCTGAATTAAAGCAAAGAATACATATAGTAGTTGCTACACCAGGAAGAATAATTGATCATATTGGCAGAGGTACTATAGACTTAAGTAATATAAAGTATTTTATAATCGATGAAGCAGATAAAATGCTAAATAAAGGTTTTGTTGATGATATGGAGTCTATACTTAGTAAGCTACCAAAAGAATGTTGTAAAGGTATGTTTTCAGCTACCATAGATGATAACATAAATATAGTTTGTAACAAATATATGAAAAAACCTCAAATGATAGATATAAAAATTGATAATGTACAAGTTAAAAAACAGATAAGTGAGTACTACATAAAGGTGGATAAAGAAAACGGATATGAAACTCTTAAAGATATAATTTATAGTGAGTGTCCAAATTCTACAATTGTTTTTGTAAATACAAGAGATAAAGTAGATGAGATTTATAAAAATATGAAAAAGGATAAGTTTTTAGTAGGTGCAATTCATGGAGATATGTCTCAGGATAAAAGACTTTTTATTATAAAAGACTTTAAAGAATGTAAATTTAATATTTTAGTAAGTAGTGATATTACTTCTAGAGGAATTCATATTGATGATGTTTCATTAGTAGTAAATTACGAAGTGCCTAGAGACAAAGAAAATTATGTTCATAGAATTGGAAGAACGGGAAGAGTAGATAAAATAGGAAAATCAATTACACTAGTTTCTTTTAATGAAGAAAAATATTTAACTGATATAGAGTCATACACAGGAAATAAAATTGAAGAAATAAATAAAATTGATGAAAATAAAGTAGATACTGGAAAAGAAAAGTTAAGTAAACTTCAAAAAAGTTTATTTAAAAATAAAAGGGATAGCAAAAAAGAAATCTATAATGAAGAAATCACAAGGATTTATTTAAATGCTGGCAAGAAAAAGAAAATAAGAGTAATAGATATTGTAGGAGCTTTGAGTAATATTGAAGGCATAGATAATGAAGATATCGGAGTAATAGAAGTTAAAGATATATGCTCTTATGTAGATATATTAAATTATAAGGGAACTGAATTTTTAAAAAATAATAAAGAGATGTTGATTAAGAAGAAATTAGTAAAAGTTAAGAAGGATAGAGCTTAGAAGAATATTAGAAGGTTTGAGATAAATTAATGATATATTTACCAATATATACTAATATTTAAATATGAAAAATGTATTTATGGGGGATAGCAAATTGAATTCATTAAGTAAAAAAATTTATCTTCAACTAGAAAATCCGAGTGAGGATAACACTTTAGGAGATAGAGATAAGGTAATAAATATTTTAAAAGATAAATATACAAATGTTGTAATGTCTTATGAAGCAATGAAAAAATTATATCCAATGTGTAGAGATAATGACTTTAAAATTACAGTTACTATGCTTAAAAGGGAATATGACTGGATTATTACAAATATTGAAAGTGGAGATACTACAAATAACCATTATGGATTAGCTGTAGACTTGGGAAGTACGACAATAATTATGCAGTTAGTTAATTTAAATAATGGAGAAGTGATAGCTGAAGAGAGCATATTTAATAAGCAAATAAAATATGGAGAGGATATACTGACTAGAATATTTTATACAAAAGAAAAAAAGAATGGCTTAGAGGAGATTTGTAAAAGTACAGTTGAAAGCTTTATAGATTTACTAAATAAAATAAAAGAAAAAACACATATAAATGTATATGACAGTAGTATGATGATAGTTAGTGGAAATACTACAATGACACATTTTTTACTAGGAATCAATCCATGGACTATTTTTCAATCACCTTTTACACCTGTATTTAATGAAAGTGGATTTATAAAAGGAAAAGAAATAGGTATACCTATAAAGGGATATGTTTATTGTTTCCCGTCAGTAGCAAATTATTTTGGAGGAGATTTGGTAAGTGGACTTTTATATACAGAAATTTATAAGAAAAATGAAATATCAGCTCTTATTGATATAGGTACAAATGTAGAACTTGTTATTGGAAATAATGAATTTCTAGTTGCAGCAGCAGGGGCTGCAGGTCCAGCTTTAGAAGGTGGTATTAGTAAGTTTGGAATGAGAGCGTGTAGTGGAGCTATTGACTCTATAAAAATTATAAATAACGAGATTATATATACAACAATTAATAATGAAGCACCTAAAGGAATCTGTGGCTCGGGAATAGTTGATTTAATAAGTGAGTTATTTTTAAACCGATGGGTTGATTTCTCTGGTACTTTAATACCAGGAAATTCTCCGGAAATAATTAAGATAGATGATGAATATGCTGTTGAATATGTATGTAAAGAGAAAAGTTTTAATGGAGAAAGTTTAATATTTACACAAAATGATATAAATCAGTTTTTAACAACTAAGTCGGCAGCACATACAATGGTAGCTTATTTACTAGAGGAAATAGGATTGTCTTTAGATGATTTAGAATGTTTTTATGTAGCAGGGGCTTTTGGAACTCATTTAAACTTAAAGTCTGCCGTTACAATAGGAATGTATCCGGATTTAGATGATAATAAAATAATTTGCCCGGGAAATACTTCTTTAAAAGGAGCATATAAACTGCTTACAAATGGGGAGCTATTAAAAGAAATAGAAGAAATAAAAAATAAAATTCAATATTTGCAGCTTAGTAATGCGACAGATTTTTTGGGAAAGATGAGGGCTGCTAGTTTTATTCCTCATACTAACTTAGAGTTATACCCAAGTGTAAAAGAAGAACTTATAAAAAGAGGCATATTAAAATAGAAGTTTATTGACTTGTACCTTACGTATACCAATATAATCGTAGCAAATACTAAAATAAGGAGTGAATAATATGCAAATAAATGAAGTTATTCAACAAGTTGATTTAACGAAAAGAGCAATTAAATATTATGAGGAACAAGGTCTTTTATCAGTGAATAAAGATGAAAATGGCTATAGAAATTATACTAAAGAAGATGTAGCTCTTTTAAAAGAGATTTCTGTGTATAGAAAACTAGGAATTAGTATAAAAGATATTAAGATTTTACTGGAGAAAAAAGATTACCAATTATTAAATAATATATATAAAGAAAAAATTAATAAATTAGAAGAATGCAGAAATGAAGCTGAATCATTGAAGAGATTTATTGACAATAATGATGTGGATGAAATATATGAAAATTTAGATTATGAAACACTAGGTAAAGCCATACAAGATATGATACCAGGATTTTATGGATATTATTTTATGAACCATTTTATGCCATATTTACAAATTAAAATTGAAACTAAAGAGCAGGAAGATGCATATAAAAGAATTATTGAATTTTGGGACAATGCAGATGTTAAGATACCCTTATTAATGAAACTTAACAGTTTTATCATGTATAAATTATTGCCTAAACAAGAGATGAGTAAAATGGTTGAAAAAATGGATGCAAAAACTAAAGAACTTATAAATATATCAGAAGAAGAATACGAAAAGTTAAAAGAGCAAACTAGAAAAGGTGTAAAAATGAAAAATAGTATATTTTTAAAATATCATCCTGCATTTATCCTACAAAGAAAATTTATGAAGCGTTTACAAGATAGTGGTTATAACGATATATTTATTCCAAATATGATTTTATTATCACCTAAATATAAAGAATACCATGAAGCATTAACTAAGGTTAATAATCGTATTTGCAATGATTTAGGATTACATTATGATTCAAAATATAATTTACTTATGAAAGTATAGATTATAATAAAATAGGAGTAATTTACTCCTATTTTTTTGATTACAAAATGAAAATAAAAAATTTATAAAATAATGTAACGAAACTTGTTTTATCATCACTAATAATATGAAAGGAGGAGTTATGTTAATTAAAAAAATATATGAAGAATATAAACAAGATGTTTTTGTATACCTGGTAAGTTTAACTAATGATACCTCCATTTCAGAAGATTTAGTGTCAGAAACTTTTTTAAGTGCAATTAAATCAATACATAAATTTAAGGGAGAATCGAGTATTAAGACATGGCTATTTTCCATAGCTAGAAATAAATGGTATGAATATCTGAGGAAAGAAAAATTTACAACTTCACTGGATGATTTGGTATATCACTATATTGTCAGTGAATCAGATTTAGAAGAAAAAGCTATACACAAAGATATTTCAAATAAAATAGTATATTTACTACATCAGGAATCAGTAAGAACAAAGGATATTGTTTTAATGAGGATAGAAGGATATTCTTACTTGGAAATATCTCAAAAACATGGGATTACAGAAAGTTCAGCTAGAGTTATTGATTATCGTGCCAAAAAGAAGATAAAGAATATTTTAATAAAGGAGGGATGTTTACATGAATAAAATATCTTGTGATATTTGTATGGATTTAATTCCACTTGTTAAAGATGGTATTGCAAGTGAAGATAGCGGTAATGCTGTAAAAAAACATATTAATGAGTGTGAAACGTGTAATATAATATTTGATGATTTTGAAGAAATAAATAAAATGAATAATGAAAATATTAAAATGAATGATAGAAAAGTTATTTCAAAAATAAAAGATCAGCTTGCCATTGGATCTATGATAATGATTATATTAGGTTCTTTTATAGGTGTTGGAATCTCTGAAAGTGAATGGATGTTTTATAATGTAATTATTATGCCACTTATTGGTGGATTAGGGTATTTTGCTCTAAAGCAGAAATGTTATTTTGTACCTGTAGGTATATTTATCCTTACATACATATGGAATTCAATTAAGTATATTATTGAGATAAAGACTAATGAAATGGATTTTGTGGCAATTATGGTATCATCTGGAACATGGGCTACTATCTATACTTGTCTGTGTATACTGGGTTTAGTAATTGGATTTTTACTTTACATTGCATTTAAAAAGGAGAATAAGTAGGATGAAAAAATCGGTAAAAGTATTGGTAGGAATGACGGCTTTTGTTTTAATTGGGGGGCTATTATGGTTTGCCAATGGACTTATAGGTAATCCAGTTTCTAAAGCACTAGCAAATAATAAAGCAAAAAAATATGTATCAGAAAATTACTCTGATATGGAACTACAAATATCAGATGTATATTATAGTTTTAAAGATGGTTACTATCATGCAGATATAAAATCACTTACAAGTAAGGATACATATTTTTCAATAAGATTGTCCTTTTTGGGCAAAGTAGAATACGATTCTTATGAAGATAATGTAGTCAAAAAAGTTAATACCTATAGAAGATTGGATGAAGAATATAACTCAAAATTAAAAAGCATATTTGAAGATAAAGATTTTCCATATGAAAGTGATATATGCTTTGGTGAGTTAAAAGAGATGCCATTAGAAGACTTAGATAGTAAATATAGTGAATTTGGGCCTGTATATGGAATAAATTTAGGGGAGCTAGAACTTGATAAAAACTATGATATAAATGAAATGGGAAAAGAATATGGTCATATAGTTTTTTATGCTCAAGATGAAGAGATTAGCATAAAAAGAGCTAGTGAAATTCTACTTGACATAAAGAATATTTTAGATAAAAATAATATATCATTCTATGCTATTGATTTTACTCTTGAAAAACATGGTGAAGGAAATGAAAAAGTAAATACTAATGATAAATCTATTAGCATAGAAGAATTTTTATACGAAGATATTTATGAAGAAGGATTAGAAAATCGTATGGAGGAATCTTCTGATAAATTACAAGAACATTACAAAGAACAAGATAATATAAAAAAAGAGGAAATAGAATCTATAGACGAAAGGGAGAATAAAGTTGAAAGAACAATATAAAGTAGGCATAATTTCAGATACTCATGGACTATTAAGAGAAGAAGTGATTAATTACTTAAAAACATGTGACTATATAATTCATGGTGGAGATATTAATACAGAAGATGTTTTAAAAAAATTAAAAGATATAGCCCCTACATATGTTGTAAGAGGAAACAATGATAAAAGTGGGTGGGCAGAAAAATTGCCAAAAGAGCTCTACTTTACTATAGGCAATATTAGATTTTATATGGTTCATAATAAAAAAGATATCTCATCCAACTTAAAAAACGTTGATGCAATTATATTTGGGCATTCACATAAATATTTTTGTGAAATAATAGAGGATATACTTTGGTTAAATCCGGGTAGCTGTGGAAAAAGAAGATTTAACCTTCCTATAAACTTTGTTATTATGACTATTGAGAACAGCAATTATAGTATAGAAAAAGTAGATATTTTATTTGAGTAGAAAAAACACCTTAATTATTATATGAAGTGAACCCTTTACACGGGAATAAATAAAACAACCTCTTTTGAAACATACTATATGTATGATTTTAAAGGAGGTTATTTTATTATGAGTACAAGAGTACACTACTCACCAGAAATAAAATGGAA
>NZ_JANKBY010000115.1:0-10318 GCF_024621905.1 Terrisporobacter muris | reverse complement strand
TTCTTAAGATTTCTTATTATTATCATGTATTTATCTCAAAAAAATATAAAGCTAAATCCAAAGATATATAATAAAAATTCGCTTCGCTCATATCGCCAACGAGATGCCTTCGCTGCCGCTTAAGTCAACTCTATTGCTCAAGTCACAAAGTTGGGAATCATATAAAAATATATCTTTAAGATTTAGCTTTTATAGTCTTTTTATTTAATTTTTGGGAAACTTATCATCTGACCAAATTATATCGTCAAATTTATGTTCGCTTAAATTTTCTTCCTCAGCTTCTACTTGATGATTTTCATCAATAAATTCTTCCTCAGCTTCTATATTTCTAAAAACGCTACCTTCTACAATATCTTCTTCTTCACTTACATCTTCCACTTCTTCAAGCTCTACATCTTCTACGGATTTAGTTTTTAATTCATCTTCTTTTCTTGATTTCTTATTAGATGTTTTTTTGCTCTTATCTTCCTTAGTAGGTTTACTTTCTTTTTTTGATGTCTTCTTACTTGATTTTTTTGTACTTTCTTCACTTGGTGAATTTTGAGATTTCTTTTTTGATGCTTTTTTTGATCCTTTTTCACTCTTCTTAGTTTTTGCTGATTTTTTCGATTTTTTTGATTTATTATCCTTAGGTTGGGCTTCAACTTCTGGTGTATCTTTTTTACGTTCCACCTCTATAATTTCTTTTGGCTCATCATTTTCACTTTTATGTTTTTTATTTGAAGTTTTTCTTTTTTGATTTTTATCCTCATCAGAAGTAGATTTTTTCTTAGTTCCTAAATTAAAATTAATTGTTTTCTTTTTCTTTCTCTTTCTTATTGTTTCTTCTTGTACATGCTCTTCACTATTAGATTTATTATCATCTACTAAATCATTTAATATTACTTCATTGTAATCTTCTACATATGAAGAAGTTTTTTTAGTATTTTTATGTTCTTTGTGTTTTGCATTTCTTCTCAGGTTATTTTTTGTTTTAAACAAATTTACACCCCCTTAAACCTACTTATATAATATATATTCAGTTTAAGGGAATATATTTACTTTTTATAAATTATTTATTATTTTTAGGTGGCCTTGGTCCTATATATTGATATAAATTACTTTTTAACATACCATTATATAACTTTCTTCTTCTGCTTGCTTCTCCACCAAATTCATTTTCAAAATCTTCATACGAAGTTATAAGATAATATGACCAGTTTTTAAGTTTTCTAAATGTATATCCCAGTTGTTTATAGAGCATTTTAACTGTATCCGTATCTTCTAACCTTTCTCCATAAGGAGGGTTTGTTACTATAAATCCATACTCTTCGTCACTAGAAAACTCAGTGGCATCACCATATTTAAATTCTATATAATCTGCCACACCTGCTATCTCTGCATTTTCTCTAGCTATTTCTAATGCTTCTTCATCTATATCATATCCGTAAATTTTAAACTCTATATCTTCGTCTACCTTTGCATAAGCTTCTCTTCTTACATCCCACCAGATTTTTTTGTCCATAGTTCTCCAAGACTCAGAAATAAATTCTCTGTTAATTCCTGGAGCCATATTTATTCCCTTCATAGCTGCTTCTATTAAAAGTGTTCCAGAACCACACATTGGATCAACTAAGGTTCTTCCTGGTCTCCAAGGAACAAGTTCCATTATGGCTGCAGCTAAAGTTTCTCTAATTGGTGCTTTGTTAGCTCTTTCTCTATATCCTCTTTTGTGAAGAGCAGTTCCAGATGTATCTATTGTTAAAGTTACCTTGTCTTTATGTATAAATACATATATAGGGTATTTTTCTTTATCTTCTTTTAATAATCCTGTTTCTAAGTAGCTTTTCTTTAAACTTTCAACTACAGCTTTTTTAACTATAGATTGTATATCGGGAGTTGAATATAATTTTGATTTTATTGAAGATGCCTTTGATATTGGAAACTGCGCCCCAAAAGGTATATATTTTGCCCAGTTTATTCTCTTTGTTCCTTCAAATAACTCGTCAAAACTTCTAGCTTCAAATTCTGCCACCTTAAGATGAACTCTTTCAGCGCATCTTAAGTAAATATTTGATTTTGCTATACCTGTTTCATCAGTTTTATATGTAACCCTTCCATCTTCCGTTTTAATTATTTCAAATCCTAAGTTTTGTATTTCTCTACTTAACATTTTTTCCACACCAAAAAAACATGGTGCTACTAAAGTATATTCTTTTTTCATTTGTTCCTCCTGTTATTAGTTCATACTTCCCATTTTGTAACCATTTAAGTCTAAAGTAACGTATTTAAAACCTATTTCTTTAAATTTTAGATTTATTTTATTTATCATTTCATCATCATAAAACTTACAAATTTCTTTTTTGTCCACTTCTATTCTTGCCATGTTATCATGAACTCTTACCCTGTACTGACTGAAATTATTATCTTGTAAGAAATTTTCTCCTTCTTCAATCATTCTAAGTTTTTCTTTAGTTATTTTATCGCCTACTGGTATTCTAGTGGCTAAACAAGAAAAAGAAGGTTTTTTATATGTAGAAATATTTAATTCTTTTGATAATATTCTGATATCATCTTTTGTTAATCCAGCATTTTTTAGGGGACTTACAATATTCAGTTCTTCTAAAACCTTTAGTCCAGGCCTATAATCATCTAAGTCACTTAAATTAGTTCCATCAAGTATATATTTAATATTATGTTCACTTGCTATTTCTTTTATTTTACTAAATATAAATTTCTTACAATGATAACATCTAAGAGGTCCATTTTCTATAAACTCCTGCAAATATAAATTATCAATATTACATAGAATATGATTAACATCATATTCTTTTGCATAATTTTGAGCTTCTTCAATTTCTCTGCTTGAATGCATCATGGCACTAATAGTTATAGCTACAACATTTTCTTCTAGAGTGTCTTTTGCAACTTTTAATAAAAAATTACTATCTACTCCTCCTGAATATGCTATTGCTACCTTTTTCATTTCTTTCAAATCTTTGATTAATACATTTAATTTATTATTTAATATTTATAAAAGTACATATCTTAACTTATATTGTTGCAATAATGAATTTTCTATACAATCTTTGTATATACTTGTAAAATAATAGGAAATGATAATATGTATGAATTAGTTAAATCAGGTAATAACACCTGCTATATAAATTGTCCTGATAAAATTGGAATTTATAAAATGAATAATAAGAATGTGCGCTTAATTGATAGTGGCAACGACAAAGATGCAGGAAAAAAATAAATAAAATTTTAAATAAAAATGAATAGAATCTCAAACTTATAATAAATACTCGCTCCAGTGAAAATCATATTGGTGATAATAACTTTTTACAAAAAATGGAACTTCGAAATAAATTTTTAATGGCAACTCCAAGTAATATCACTAGTGATGTGGATAATAATCTTCCAGATGGATTAGAATATATAAGTCTTCCAGGTCATTTTTTTCAAATGATTGGAATTAAAACTGACAATGATATATATTTTATTGCTGATTGTTTGTTTAGAGAAAATATAATAAATAAGTATCATCTATCTTTTATTTATGATGTTAAAGAATATTTAAATACTTTAGACAAAGTAAAAAAGATTAACAGTAAACTGTTTATTCCATCTCATGCTGATCCTTGTGAGGATATTACTTATTTAGCAGATATAAATATTAATAAGATAAAAGAAATCGGTTATAAAATTTGTGAATTTTGTAAAGATTGCTTATTTTTTGAAGAACTCTTACAAAGAGTTTTTTCATTTTATAATCTAAAAATGGACTTTAACCAATATGTTTTAATAGGTATCACTGTACGTTCTTTCTTATCATATTTACATGACGATAAAAAAATTCAAATACAGTTTGTAAACAATAAATTAATTTGGAAAACTATAGAGTGACAAAAATAAAAAGCACTAAGTAAGTGCTTTTTATTTTTCATTTATAAATTTAATTAAATCTTCATAACATTCTTTGGCATCATTATAACCTTCGTCATAAAGAGCCTTTAGTTTTGTCTTATCCTTTTCAACTCTACTAATATTAACGGGTTCTTTAGGCTGTATTACAAATACTTCACCACTTTTTCTTTTTTCTTCAATAAAATCTATGGTATCATTGTACATTTTGTACCTATCTTCAATGGCTTTTATCAAGTTGGGATACTTTTTATATTTTATTTTAAATATATTTAAGAAGCTTGCTTTAGATTTTCTATAAGTTTTATCTCTAGTTAATATAACTACATTTTTACGGTGTCCATCTTCTATAGATTTTTTTACTGGTATGGAGTCACTAATTCCTCCATCTAAATATTCTTCTCCATTTATTTCTACAATTCTAGAAAGCAAAGGTAATGAGCTAGATGCTCTTACAGTCACTATATCTTCTTTCATATCCTGTATTTTCATATATTCGGCTTTTCCTGTTTTACAGTTAGTAACAACAGAATAAAAGTTGCCCTTAAATTTATTAAAAGTTTCATAATCATACAAAACTAATTCATTTGGTATACGATTATAAAGCATTTCTACACCAAACATATCACCAGTTTTTATTAAACTATTGATACTACAATATCTTTTATCATTAATATAATCTAAGGTTACTTTTAAAGATCTTCCTATTTGTTTTGATAAATAGCTTGATAGATGACATGCCCCAGCTGATACACCATAGCAATCATCAAAATAAATATTTTTTTCCATAAAAAAGTCTAATACACCTGCTGTATAAATCCCCCTCATTCCACCGCCTTCAACTACCAATCCACTTTCTATCATACTTACTGTGTCACTCCTCATCTTTTATTCTATATTAAATATAATTCTTTCAGTAGATATAGTCAAATTATTACAATTTATAAATTATTTGCAATTGCTTTTATAGTATTCTCCAAATTTAAGTCTCCATAACCTCCTGACTCATTTGGATAAGTGTAGATAGCTTTTTTATCAGCTCCCATCATTAAATATGTTTTTAGTAACTGAGTATATAATGTTTTTCCTGGATAAGAACCCTGACTTCCTATATATTCCATTATTACAGCTAATACTCCAGAAACAATGGAGCTACTTACTCCTGTTCCTGTAGATGTTGTATAAGATTTATTTATAAATGCTGATATTATATCAACTCCAGGCGCAACTATATCTGGTTTTATACCTATTCCTTTCATAGGTCCTTTTGATGATCCTACCCAAATACTATTTGTCTTGTTATCATAAGTACCTACAGTAATTACATTTTCTCCACTTCCATACATAGTAATCGTTGAAAATGAATTTGGATCAATAAACCTAGTATCTTTTGACATTAAGTTTTTATTAGGTAAATAAATATCATACTCTCCATTTATAATAAACTCTGGATATAACCTTACAGTCCATATACCTGGTTTAATATTATCAAGATTAATTATTAATTCTTGATTCCCAGAAAGAATCCACGGATAAATTAAATTCATTTCATAAGTTGTATTTTCCAAATTAAATTTGCCATAATATATATAGTTATCAGGAGAATAATCCACCCTAAAACTTAACTCTCCAGATGGAGAAATAATTAATCCTCCTATTTTATCTGGTCCAACTGAAGATACACATATTCTTAAATAATTTTGTTCACCCACTTGTATTTTTACATCTTGATAATTATGATCATTAAAAAAACCTTGATAATGAATATCTGTGTTTCCTTCATTTCCTGCTCCTGATACAAGTACTATTCCTGAACTACTTAAGTAAGTGAAAGTATCTAAGTAAGTAGCTATGAGTGCTGATGAAGATCTACCTCCTACTGTTAAATTAATAATAGTATACTTTTGTTCTCTTTTAGAAATGTCTAGTACATATTTAATAGCAGCTAAAAAATCCGTATTAATATAATGTATTACACCTTTTTTGAATTTTCCTTCATATTGTCTAAGTTTTACAACCACTAGTTCACTATCAACAGCTACTCCTAAATATTCAGAATTTAATTTCCCTCTTCCAGCACATATTCCTGCAGCTATAGTTCCAGTTCCTATTTCATCAGTTGTTAGAGTACTATCATTATCTTTTATAGCTTTGTTTATATCTTCTCTAGTAAATTCACTTCCAAAAATAGTACCTTGGGGTGAATTTTTCTTATCGCTACCTTGATCCCATATTGACACAATTTTAGTGGTATTATCATTATTGATAAAATCGGGATGTAAATAATCTATTCCAGAATCTATTATGCCAATCAATACATTCTTACCACTGGCATTGATATATGGATTTTTATTAACATAATTTACTCCAGAAGCATATGATGCACTTATACCAAAGCTTAATTGATTTGTTATGTCAATTAGAGAGCTCATTACTTCCTCCTTCTCCCAACTACATATTTCCGGTATTTTTGATATTTTTACTTCATCAAAGCTATCCTCTACATAAATTACTGCCAGTTTTTCATTTAATACCATAAAATCAAGTATATCATGTTTAGTTAATGCAGTTTTTATATCTCCCTGATATAAAATAGTATAAGATTTACTCATGCAAATTCACCTACCTTAATTGATTGAAGGTACCTTTTATATTTAAAATACCATATCCTGTACTTTGATTTGGATATGATATATTATTAAACCTTGTTGCACCTCCTCTAATAAATGTTCTCAATTTTTGTACATATGCTAGTCTAGGATAATTCTCATCTACTATATTGTATTGTAATAAAAGTGCTATACATCCTGATGTGTAAGCTGCTGCTGGTGCGCTACCTGTTATAGTTGCATATCCACCACCTGGATATGGTGCTATTATATTTACTCCAGGTGCTACTATATCCGGTTTTAAAATATTGCTTAGAGTATACCCTCTAGATGATGATGGCCACAATGTATTATTAATAGTATCATAAGCTCCTACAGTTATATTATCTTTATATGTTGCGGGAAAGTTTATAGTTGTACTTGGACTTGTATCTGTAAATTTAGTACCAGATTTTAATAATACTCTATTTTGCAAATAAGCATTATATATTCCATTTGTTATATATTCACCTGTTAACCTTATTTTCCAAGTTCCCTTTTTTACATTACTTAGATTGATAATTATTCGTTGTTGACCAGAAAAAAATGTTGGAAATATATATGCGATAGAATAAAATGTTGATTCAAAATCAAATTTACCAACTATTGTATTAAAGTATGATACATCCAATGCTTTACTCGGTTCACCAGTTGGAGATATTATCTCTGCTTTTACTGTATCTGGTTTATTAATCCAAACTTCAATTATTATATTTTCTTCATTATCATCAACCTCTAGTTCTATATCTTTTACATCACCTTTAAATAGTATATTTCCGCTATTATGAGTATTCGTATTTCCTTCATTACCTGCTGCATTTACTAAGCATACCTCTTTCATGAAATATGTTAGCTCCGTCAAATTCCTATTTGATGCTCCAACAAAACTATTACTTCCAAATCCTAAATTAACAACAACAGGTTTTTGTAATTTCTTTGCTTTTTTATATATATAATCGTATCCTGCATTTAACATAGCATTATTATAGTGTCCATCTATTGTCCCCATTTTTACTACTATTAGTTCCGCATCTTCAGCAACACCAACATAATTTTTATTTATCTTTCCCATACCTGCCATAATTCCAGCTAACATAGTTCCACTACCAACATCATCACTAGATAAAGAATTGTCTTTATTTTTAATAGCTTTATTTATTTCATCTCTATCATATTCAGTACCAATATAAAATCCATCTGGTGCATTCCCTTCTTTACTTTGATCCCACAAGTATGCTATTTTTGTAGTATTATCATCATAGATAAAATCTGGATGTAAATAATCAATTCCCGTATCAATTACTCCAATTAAAACACCTTTTCCGCTTAAGGTAAGATTTGGATTATCTTTGAAAAAATTAACTCCTATATCTTCATTTGCATTTACACCCTTGGAAATTTCATGAGAAATAATTGATAAAGAGTTTGGTCTTACAATTTCTATAGTTCTTTCTGCAGTTGGTATAGATAGTACCTTCATCAAAATATCTACTGAATTTTTATCTTCAAAGTCTACATCTCCAAAGACTATACCTATTCTGTCGCTAATTTTAAAGAAATTGTAAGTAGGAGCTACTTTTTTTAGATCTTCTTCAAATCCATATTTGTATAAGACTACGAATCCAGTTCCAATATTATTAAGCCTAGGGTCATACCTATTCATTTTCATTATGTCTTTTAGCTCTAATAAAGAATTTGAGTAATTAATATATGCATTTATATTTCCATTGACCTTTTCCAAAGGAACAAATAGTATTTTCCAGATACCTGGATTTATACTATTCTTCTTATCTTTTTTGCTAGTTATCTTTATTCTAATTTTTATCCGTGATGCAATTTCATTAAAATCAAAATACTCTCCCTTTATTTTTATATCTTCTACTATGTTTTTAATTTCTTTTTTATTCTTTGATATAAATTTTGTTCTTTTATTAGAAGGATTTATTACACAAACTTTAATACCTTCTTTAAAATTTGTATAAATATGAATATCTATTTCTTTTTCTTCCTCTGTAACTTGAAAAGCTATGCTTCTACTTTTATTATCATTAATAGTTAAGCATATTTTTTCCATATTAACCACCTCCTAAAAAAGGCTTTATTAATATATATACAAAAAGGTGACTTATTACAATTAAATTGTAATAAGTCACCTTTATTTTATTTGTTTAATATTAGAATTCACAATTTTTAGGAGTTCTTGGGAATGGTATAACGTCTCTTATGTTTGATACACCTGTTAAGTACATTATCATTCTTTCAAATCCTAGACCAAATCCTGAATGAGTTGCAGTACCGAATTTTCTAAGTTCTAAGTACCACCAGTAATCTTCTTTATTTAATCCAAATTCTTCTATTCTTTCTAATAATACATCTTCTCTTTCTTCTCTTTGAGAACCTCCGATGATTTCTCCAACACCTGGAACTAATAAATCCATAGCTCTAACTGTTTTTCCATCTTCATTTAATCTCATGTAGAATGCTTTTATATCTTTTGGATAGTCAGTTACAAATACTGGAGCATTAAATATTTGTTCAGTTATATATCTTTCGTGCTCAGTTTGTAAATCTATTCCCCACTCTACCGGATATTCGAATTTTTGTCCTGATTCAAGTAATAATTCTACTGCTTTAGTATAAGTTATTCTTACGAAATCAGAGCTTACTATATTGTTTAATCTTTCTAATAATCCTTTATCTACGAATGCATTGAAAAATTCCATTTCTTCTGGGCAATGTTCTAATACATAGTTGATTATGTATTTAACCATATCCTCAGCAAGTTCCATGTTATCTTCTAAATCAGCAAATGCTATTTCTGGTTCTATCATCCAGAACTCAGAAGCATGTCTACCTGTATAAGAGTTTTCTGCTCTGAAAGTTGGTCCAAATGTGTAAACATTTCTAAAAGCAAGAGCCATTATCTCAGCATTTAATTGTCCTGAAACTGTTAAGTTAGCTTCTTTTCCAAAGAAATCTTCAGAATAATCTATTTTGCCTTCTTCAGTTTTTGGAACATTATCTAAATCAAGAGTAGTTATTCTAAACATTTCTCCTGCACCTTCACAGTCACTTCCTGTGATTATTGGTGAATGTGAGTATACAAAGTTTCTTTCTTGGAAGAATTTATGTACAGCATAAGCTGCCACACTTCTTACTCTGAATACTGCTGAGAACATATTACTTCTTGGTCTTAAGTGAGCTATTGTTCTTAGATATTCTACTGTATGTCTTTTCTTTTGTAGAGGATATGAGTTATCAGACTCACCTTCTACTACAACTTTAGTAGCATGTATCTCAACTGGTTGTTTAGCCCCTTCTGTAGCTACTAATTTACCTTCTACTAATATTGAAGAGCTTATTGGTAACTTTCCTATATTCTTAAAGTTTTCTAATTTATCATCTAATACAACTTGCATGTTTTTGAAGAATGAACCATCATTTAGTTCTATAAATCCAAAGTTTTTTGAAATTCTAGATGTTCTTATCCACCCAGCCACTTTTACATCTTTGTCTATGTATTGTTCTTTATCTCTGTAAAGATCTTTTACTTGTATAAAATCTTTTTGCATAATTTTACCTCCTATTTAAGTATTTTATCTATTTTATTTAAAAATATTCTTAATTAATATTATACCCCACAGGGTTTCACGTGTCCCGTGGTACTCTGGATCATATCTGAAGTCTTCTTGTTTTGATTACGTGGCTTTTACACTTTATAGCGGAGCTTTCCAACTCTCTTCGTCTAGAATAAGTGATTCTGT
>NZ_JANKBY010000114.1:0-10382 GCF_024621905.1 Terrisporobacter muris | reverse complement strand
GAATGATATACAGAAAATTCAGAAAAATAAAAGGGGGAATAGAAATATGATAAAAAGAAAAAAGGCACTACCAGCAATACTAATAGCTACATTAATGATGACTACAGCTTCATTTGCAACACCTAATAAAGATATGCAAAAATTAGAAAAGGTATTTTTAAACAGGGTAAACGAAAATAGAGCAATGAATCATATAGAAGTTTTATCAGAAGACATAGGGGTTAGAGTAAGTGGAACAAAAGAAGAATACGAGGCAGCAAAATACATAGAGAAACAGTTCAAATCAATGGGGTATAAGACAGAAATACAAGAATTCAAATTTGTTAGAGGTGGACAAGAAGTAACTTCATGGAATGTAATTGCAACTATGAAACCTGGAGTTAAAGGTATAAAAAATGATAAAAATGATACGAATAAAATTGTACATTTAACAGCGCATTATGATAGCGTTCCAAAAGCTCCAGGGGCAAATGATAACGCTTCAGGTGTTGCTTCAATGTTAGAAATAGCAAAATCAATGACTAGTATGGATATAGACAAAGAAGTGAGATTCGTAGCTTGTGGATCAGAAGAAGTTGGACTTAAAGGATCTTATGCATATGTAGATTCTTTGACAGAAGATGAAATAAATAGAAGTGAAGGGAATTTTAATTTAGACATGGTTGCTACAGCATACGAGCCATGTACGGAACTTGCAGTATATACATATAATCAAGGTGAAAATGTTATAACGGACTATATGAAAAAAGCAGGAGAAAAAATTTCTTATTTATCAAATGATGAAGTAGAATATAATGGAGAGTATGATGGACCTATGGGATCTTCAGACCACGTGCCATTTGCTAAAAAAGGTATACCTTCAGCATTATTTATAAATGTAGATCCAGCAAAGAAAGATGACCCAAGATCAGCTATAGAGCCATACTATCATAAGCCAGAAGATCATACAGGAAATGTAAGTGTTGATAGATTAGAAAGAACTGTAAAATTAGTTGGACTAGCAACTCTAGATGCATTAAATGTTGATTAATTAATATGAGTATAAAAAGTACATATAAGTGGATTGAAACACCTGATGATTATTATAAAACTTATTTATTAATTGAAACTTGTAACAACTCAATATATTACATTTTATCTGATGAAGATAAAGGAATAATTTATAGAGCTGGTTTTTTCGAGGCAGGTGGAGATTTTAAAGTTTATAAATACTATAAAAGTACATGGATTATTATGTGTGAAGGGTTTGGTTCTCCAACCAGCCAAGCACTACATATTGGTAATGTAAGTAATATTTATAGAGCCAGCACTAATTACAATATATATGATTTGTTTACGGGAGATAACATAATAGAGTTATAAAATGGATGAAAAAGATAAAATACTAAAAATGTAGTTCGTTTAAATTTATAATACTTATTATAATGAAGTATAAGGTAATGTAAAATAATTTGTGCTTTTAGATTAAATAAAATTGCTGTAGAGTAAGGGAATTACTCTACAGCAAAAATTAATTTAAACTCTATCAGTTGAAAATATATCTAAGGAACTCTTTTATCATTACACTTCCTGGAACAAGGTGTATTTAAAACAAGCTGATAACATTACTATTATCACAAGATGAACGCAAGTCACCCAAATTCTTAGTTATTTTATTGATAGAAGCTACACTCATGCCCAAGCCTAAATCTTTTGTAATTATTCCAGTAAGAAGCTCCTCTATATCTGGGAAAAATGCCATATAGTCTTTAAACTCTTGTTTTACTAAATCATTATCTCTGTTTGCAGCAAGTTTGTCTAACATATAAAAAACAGGATACACATCATCTAGAGTATCTGTTACCTGCAAATCTAAAATATTTCTCTGAACATCATCGCCGAAATTTATATGGGGGCTATATGCATATTTTATTACCTCTTTTAAAGTTTCGTTTTCCATATATTGAGATAAAATTGCTTTTTTATTAATTAAAGAAGGTGTACTTCTTATTTGTCTGAATATTTCCTGTACCTTTATTAGATCTCTTACACTATTAATTAAACTTTCTACATTTTCTAATATCATTTATATACACTCCAATTAAATTATTTTGTGGGTATTTCTTTTTTAACTTTATATAATTGTAGGTTATATTTGATAAAAGGTCACTTAATAGTTTGGTTTTGAATGAAAGTCCTTAATAATTAAATGATTAGATAAAATAAGGTCAATTTTTACAAAATAGATTTATACTGGAAGTTTAATATTTAAAACAAAAGTAAGTATTTACTATTTAATCTGCTGTTTATTAAAGGAACAACTCCTTGAAAACTTAAAATATTTTAAACATATATTTACTCAGTCAAAGGAGTTCCCCATATTGGATAAATATTATTTATTATCAGCAGGAAAAACTATATTAAGATCCTGTCTAATTTTATCCATAGTAAGCATAGTATTAAGAGTATTCTCCAAAGTATTGAAAGAAGAATAAACTGCATTACTATGGCTCAACTCAACTAATTTAACAAACTCTTCTATCTCATAATACATATTATTTTCATGCTGTTTAACACCTATATCCTCCACAGTACCATCCCTATAAACAATCTTTATATTCTCAAAATTATTCATCTTATCAATTATAATACTTCCTTTTTCACCTTGGATCTCAGATGGAATATAAGAGTTTGCAATCTTGGAATAAATCAACACAGCATCCATAGTACCATAATCCAGAATTGCACTTCCTTGACCATCTACACCAGTACTTAGAAGAAAAGTATTAGATTTTATATTATTTGGAGGCCCAAACAAATTTATAATAGGAGCCAAACAGTACACACCAATATCCATAAGAGCACCATTGGACAATTCTTTTTTGAATGCATTTAAAATAGTACCTTCCTTGTATTTATCATATCTAGAAGAGTACTGGCAAAAGCTTGCAAAACATCTTCTAATTTCCCCTATTTTTTGAAGGTTATCTTTTAAGATTTTGAAATTCGGAGTAACAGTGATTCTCATAGCCTCCATTATTACCACATTATTTTCTTTAGCAGTATTTATCATATTCAATGCTTCCTTATAATTTGAAGCAAATGCCTTTTCACAAAGTACATGTTTCTTATTTTGCAAAAATAATATGGCTTGGTCATGATGAATTGCATTTGGTGAAGCAATGTAGATAGCATCTAAATTTTCATCTTTTGACATGTCCTCTAAACATGTAGAGTACTTGTCAAAGTTGTATTTGTCCTTGAAACTTATGGCTGTGGATTCACTTCTTGAGTAGAAAGTATGTAGATTTAAGTTTTCAAATTCTGCGGCTGCTTCTAGGAAGGTGTCTACTATGAACCCGCTTCCTATTACACCTAAGTTAATTATTTTTTTCATATGGTATCTCCTTGATAGTATTTGTAATAAATTTCACTATATTTTTAACTATATCAAATATGGGAATTTTATGCAGTATTATATTTTGGGGTGAGATTAAATACATTTTACCAGGTGTTATTTGTTAATTACAGTTTGAATGTATTGAAATTCTAATGTTTATTGGAATTTTTTATATATAAATTTCCAAAGTGAAATTCATATGGTAAAATTTATACAAAATGTTGAAATTTAGATATTATAGGTGTTATCATAAAATCAAGAACGTTGAAATTACGTTGGATAAACCGTAACATGAGATGTATTTAAATATTATAAAAGTATTATTTTATTTAGTTAAAAAGTGGGATAAACCGTAACATGAGATGTATTTAAATGACACTCGTGTTGATATTGAAAATGATGAAGATTATGATAAACCGTAACATGAGATGTATTTAAATGTCCAATATGCATCTCCGTTATCATCTATATGACCACGATAAACCGTAACATGAGATGTATTTAAATAAAACCAACTCCTTTATTATATATTTTTTATACTGATAAACCGTAACATGAGATGTATTTAAATTACATTATTGTGTAGTACACTTTCTCCATAATATCAGATAAACCGTAACATGAGATGTATTTAAATAAATTTTTCTAAATTGATTTTTTCTTGAAATTTTCGTGATAAACCGTAACATGAGATGTATTTAAATAGCGTTTTTTAAAATTAATTTATTAACTTTTTATTTGATAAACCGTAACATGAGATGTATTTAAATTTTGTTTACCTCTTTCCTTAGTAATGTAATTACTGGATAAACCGTAACATGAGATGTATTTAAATTAGCAATAGCAAACTCTGTATATAAATAGATGTATAGATAAACCGTAACATGAGATGTATTTAAATATTCGCTAACTCATCCTTTGCACTTGGCTTAGATGATAAACCGTAACATGAGATGTATTTAAATAAATATCAATATCTTAAATTAAATAAGTATAGAAAGATAAACCGTAACATGAGATGTATTTAAATTTGTAATAGTTTGTTAATTGGATCTTATTTGCTTCTGGATAAACCGTAACATGAGATGTATTTAAATCCGTTATTTGCAATTGTATTGCCTAATCCAGCTATCGATAAACCGTAACATGAGATGTATTTAAATAAGCAGACTGTATCTAACTGGGAAAATGATAACAGAGATAAACCGTAACATGAGATGTATTTAAATCCACATTGGCTACACATTTTAGATGATGGATAATATGATAAACCGTAACATGAGATGTATTTAAATTTTATAAACTTTTTACTAACTAAATTTTTTACATTTGATAAACCGTAACATGAGATGTATTTAAATAAATAGAATTTTAAAAAGAATGAGAGTATCACAATCGATAAACCGTAACATGAGATGTATTTAAATTCTGATAGTATTTGTTCACTTGACTTTGTTAAATCGATAAACCGTAACATGAGATGTATTTAAATTATTACATTAAGAGGCTATCTCTAGCCCCTCAATAAGATAAACCGTAACATGAGATGTATTTAAATTTTATTGATTCAGTTAATGATTCAATAGGAATACTGGATAAACCGTAACATGAGATGTATTTAAATAAAGATAAAAGAGATGTATGGATACTTTCAAGATGAGATAAACCGTAACATGAGATGTATTTAAATTAAGTATATATTATAATATGTATTGTATTAGTATAAGATAAACCGTAACATGAGATGTATTTAAATCAGTTTATGTCATTGCAATTATACTCCTTTTTATTAGATAAACCGTAACATAAGATGTATTTAAATTCATGAAGCATTAATTTATCGCTATTAGCAGCTAATGATAAACCGTAACATGAGATGTACTTAATAAGTTAAATTTTTTATGTATAATTTTACTGGTTTAAAAGGGAATATAGAATAAAATAGCGAAATATATAAATCGTACTTAACGCTAAATAAATTAAAAATAATAACTGAATTAACCTTAATGTATATGTTTAGAAAACACGTAAGAATATTTAAATTTTATATAGAGCTAAGTAACTATATACTAAATAAACAATAACACATGGTGTAAAAATCCAAAGGGAGGAAATAAATGAAAGTATATGAGATAAAGACAAAAATATTTCTTATGAAAGATCTGTTATCAGAGGAAGCGCAAATTGAAATATGTAGAATAATAGATACTACACTGTCAAAAGATGAAAAATGGCTAGAGTTTCATAAGAAGAATGAATTTAAAAATTATTGTTTTGATTCACTATACCCCATACCTAAAGATAAAATATACAAATCTAATCAAATTTACACATTTACATTAAGAACAATAAATGAAAATTTAGCAAGTTATTTTAATCAATTCTTAGCAAATGAGTACAACAGTACAATCAAATGTTTAACATCGGAAATAAGAATAATCCCCAAAAAATTTATAGAAAAGATATACTCCATAACACCTGCAATAATTAAAGATGGATCAGGTTATTGGAAACACAATCTATCACTTAAAGATTTTGAAAGAAGATTGGTTGAAAATCTTATAAAGAAATACAACAGTATAAATGATACCAAGATAGATGAAGATTTTGAATTCTATACTTCATTAGAATTTAAAAATAAAAAACCATGTTCATTTAAGTATAAAGATATAAAACTACTTGGAGATAAAATATCATTAAATATTTCAGATGATAAAATAGCACAAGATTTAGCATATATGGTACTGGGAACTGGAATTTTAGAGTTAAATGGAAGAGGAGCAGGTTTTATAAACTATAGATGGGTATAAGGAGGTGAAAAAATGCTACAAGATTGTATAGAAATCTTTAAAAAACAATATGAAAAGTATGGGGACAAATTAATAATTGATAATTACATACCTGCTGATGGAAAATATATATTACTGTCTTTAGAAGATGAAGACTATAAGATAGAAGATATAGATATCAAGTACAATAAAAAAACAGGTGAAGTAGACGGGAGAAATAACATATATTTTAATGATATTTGTAATTATGATTACAACAGTCAGCTTATAGAAATGAATAAGCCTATTACTAGTAAAATTATTCAGGGCAATAATTATCTATCTTTTATTATAAAGAAAGAAAGTTTAAGTAATGGAAAACTTACGCAAGAAATAATAGATAATTATTACAAGACTTTATCAAATCCTTATTTGAAATACACAAAGTCTAAAGCAAAGCAAATATATGAGGTAACAGAATCACAATTGGGAAAAATAGATGAAGATTTATTATTAAAGATTAAAGGTTGGATAAAAGAAAATATATTTAAATTAGAAGAACTGGGAATTCCTATTATAGGAAAAGATTATTTGAAAATATTTGTAAAAGTGCCAATAGACAAGTACCAATGTGAATGCAAAAGATACTTAATACCTAACATTTATAATAAAAATGATTTTAATGAAAAAGTAGAAAATATACTATATGGTGTGCCAAGTAATAACATGAATATGAACAGTAAGAAACCTTACTTAGATAATAAATCAAGAAAAGTAAATGTACCATATTTATTGGATAATAATGAAGTATTAATACAAAAGAAATTTTTTGATTACTTAATGAATTATGCAATAAAAGGCAATGTAAATATATACTTAAATGATGAGGGTATTTATCCTTACAAAAATGGAGAATTACCAAACTCAGACTTTCAAGGTATGTATATGAGAATAAAAAAAGGAAAAACAGAACTGGTAATACATAACTATGATTTAGTAACATCTTATAAATATAAATTAAATAAGCCGATTAATTATAAGGATGTATTAGATTTACAAGACAAGGTTAAATCAGATATACCATATGGTATTTGTAAAGATAGAAAAGAATTACAACATATTATAGACAATGTATTTTTTTCAAAATATTTAATCAATAACTATTATACAGAAGCTAAAGATATATCTCTCAAAGATAGTATTATAAAAAGAAACTTACTACTTTCAAGAGAGGCTATATTTAACTGGATATATAAAGGTAATGAAAGTGGAGTTTATGGACTTTTAGACAAAGTATCTTTAGATTTAATAAAAAACTCCATTATCAATGGATACATATCAAAAGCATCGCATCAGTTCAACTTAAAATTTGCAATAACAGATTATTTTAAAGGGGGTAAAGATATGGCAGATACTGTTTTAGAAGTAAAAAACAATCTTAGAACAAAGATAAATTGTGAAAAAACAGAAAGCTTTATAAATGATAAAGAGTACTATTTTGCAGTGGGTCAATTTGTAAATTATTTGTTATCAAAAAGCAAGGGGAAAAATAAACCACACTCATTAGCCAATCCTTTTATTAATGCAAAAAATAACAATGTTATAAAAGAAAAATTAAGAAATTTATATAAGAGATATAACTATGATATAGACATGCATGGAAAGAGAGTAAAAAATCTATATGCAATGATAGTGTCTTATGAGCCAGAAGAAAAAGTAAATCAAGATATGATAATAGCAGGATATTTACATAGTAACTTAATATATGAAAGTAATAAATAAGGGGGAGAAAAATGAAAAATAGAGTTTATGGAGTAATTGGGATAGTATCTAAAATGGCGAACTGGAATGCTGATTTTACTGGTTATCCAAAAACTACATCGGATGGTGATACTTTTGGTAGTGATAAAGCATTGAAGTATCCAATGAAAAAGATGTGGGAAAACCAAGGCGAAAAAATATTATATATAAAATCAATGAAATTATCACCATATGAAAAAAAAGGTAAAGACAAAAAGGTTGAAAAAGGTATTGCACTTGGGCCAAGATCTTTAAAAGAAAGATATGAATATCTAAATGGTGGGTGTAATTTATCAGATTGTAAAGATAGTAAAATAGTTTTAACTAATTTATTTAACTCATTGGATGTTAAAAACTTTGGAGCTACATTTGCAGAATCAGGAAACAACATATCTATTACAGGTGCAGTACAAATTGGACAAGGGTTCAATAAGTATGATGGGACAAGCCCTGAGGAACAACAAATATTATCACCTTTTAGAGATGCTTCAAAAGATAATGCAAATGAAGATTCAGAAGAAGCTAAAAATTCAACTTTAGGAACAAAGATTGTAAGTAATGAAGCTCATTATTTCTACCCATTTGTAATAAATCCAATGGCATATAAGGAGTATATAGAACTTGAAGTAACGGATGGATATACAGAAGATGACTATGCTAAATTTAAACAAGCAGCATTAGTATCAGCTACGTCTTTTGCTACAAATGCCAAGGTAGGGTGCGAAAATGAATTCGCATTATTTGTAGAGACAGAATCTGATTTATATTTACCTAATTTATCAGAGTTTATAAAGTTTACTAAGGGAGATGAAAAAAATACAATAGAGATACAATGCTCAAGTCTATTGAATTCATTAAAAGATAGAATTAATAATATTGAAATTTATTATAATCCTTATACAACTATTATAGAATCTGAAATAGAAGGAGCTAAAAAATTAAATATATTTACACAAAAAGAGGTATAAATCATGAAGGCTTTAAAATTTAAATTATCAGGTAAAACAGCATTTTTTAAAAAGCCAGAAGTTAATTCATATTTATATTTCACCTATGGAAATATCCATAAAGTATCACTGTTAGGAATGTTTGGAGCAATACTTGGATACGGAGGTTACAATCAACATAGATATATGTTAGATAATATAAAGGGTTATAAAGAATCATATCCTGAATTTTATAGTAAATTAAATAAATTAAAAGTATCAATAGAACCTTTAAATGAAAAAGCTTATATTCCTAAAAAAGTGCAATTTTTTAATAACTCAGTAGGATATGCTTCTCAAGAAATGGGTGGAAACTTAATTGTAAAAGAACAATGGCTAGAAAATCCAAAGTGGAATATTTATATACTTATAGACAATGAAGAAGCAAATAAATTGTGTGATTATATTGTTAACTATAAATCTATTTATCAACCTTATTTAGGTAAAAATGATCATTATGCCAATATAACAGATATCGAACTTTACGATAATATACAATGTACTTGTGATGATGATATTAGCAAAATACACTCTTTATGCCCAAAAAAATACATAGAATTTGATATGGAAGACGATGAGGAAGAAGATTTGTTTAAGTATAGTGAACGATTACCAGTAGCTTTAAGTGAAAGAACTAATATGTATGAACTAGAGAGTTTTGTATTTAGTAATATGTGTATAGATTCAATAACTGCTAGAGATATATATGAAATAGATGAAAAAAATATAGTATTCTTTTAAGAGGGAAGGGAACACCCTTCCTTATTTATAGGAGGAACTTTATGGATTACTTTAAAGGAGAGGATTTAATAAATATTGAGTTATTAATTAAAGATAACTTGGATTTTTATGCACATATAGATTCCAATAGAAAAGAAACATTACAAGAACATATAGATAGATGTAATAAGTACTTTTTTAAAATAGATAAATCTAAAAATATAGGATCTATATTTAAAAATTTTGAAGATTTATATTTGGAAAATGCAGATAAATCATCAAAATTACTGTTTAGAAAACTTTTGTTAAATACGATTAATTTCCATGATATAGGTAAAATAAACCCAAAATTCCAATCTGATAAGATGAATAACAAAATACTAAATAAAGAATTATTTGAAGGTTTGGGAAGTAAGCACTCAATAATTTCATCAATATTTTATTTGGATTATTTTATTGAAGAGATAGAAAAATACAAAGACATAGATAAATCAATATTTAAAAAACTATCACACATATTGTTTTTGAATTCTTATATAATTTCAAGACATCATGGCGACTTAAGTGGATTTAATGAATTTGTAGATTCATTTCATGAAGATTATCCTGGGGATACAAGTAAGGTAATAGAGTCATTAGATAATGAAAGTTATAAGGAAATATATAATAAAGATGTAAGTGCATTGATAAAAAAATTAAAAAAGAAATGCTCTAATGTTAGAAAACAAC
>NZ_JANKBY010000113.1:0-10387 GCF_024621905.1 Terrisporobacter muris | reverse complement strand
TAAATATAAAAAATGAAACAAGATTTGAAATATTAGAAGGAGGAATTTTATGCTGGATGTGATGGATTTTTCTCAAAGATATAAAGATAAGCTTTTAGAATTTTTTAAGGATTTGCATATGAATCCTGAATTAAGTTTTAAAGAATTTAGAACAACAAGTAAAATTAAGGATTTATTAAAATCACTTGATATTGAAATTTTAGACATGGGAATGGAAACAGGTGTAGTTGGTTTATTAAAAGGAAAATATAGTGGACCAACAGTAGCTCTAAGAGGAGATATCGATGCACTTCCCATAGTAGAAGAAACTGACTTAGATTATAAATCAAAAGTAGATGGAGTAATGCATGCTTGTGGTCATGATGTTCATACAACATGTTTAGCTGGTGCAGCCATGATTCTATCAGAGCTAAAAGACCAACTACATGGAAATATAAAATTTATATTTCAAATTGCTGAAGAAAAAAATGAAGGAGCAAAAATGCTTGTCAAAGCAGGTGTGATGGATGATGTAGATGTAATATTTGGTCTTCATAATCATCCAGACGTACCAGTAGGAAAAGTAGGTGTAAAACTAGGTGGTCTTATGGCAGCTGTAGACACAATTTGGATAGATATTTATGGCAAAGGTGGTCATGGAGGTATTCCTCAAAGAACTATCGACCCTATTGTTGCAACAAGTGGAGTAATTCAAGGGATACAAAGTATTGTTAGTAGAAACATAAGCCCTATAGATTCTGTAGTAGTTTCTATTGGAACTATAAATGGTGGAACAGCAAACAATGTAATAAGTGAACATATTCATATGAGTGGCACTGTAAGAACTTTTGATAAAGAAATAAGAAAAAATATGCCAGAAATATTAAGTAAAAAAGTAGAAGGCATAGCTGCAGGATATGGTGCAACAGGTAAAGTTACTTATAGATATGATTTACCTGCAGTAATAAATGAAAAAGATATGTATGATTTAGCATGTGAAACAGTAGAACAAACTTATGGTAAAGATGCTATATTTGACCCAGTGCCAACAACTGGTGGAGAGGATTTTTCCATATTTACTGAAAATAAACCAGGATTTTTCTATTGGCTAGGTGTTGGAAATAAGGAAAAAGGATATGTTAATCAATGGCATAACTCAAGATTTGTGGCAGACACAGACTCTTTGCTAGTAGGATCAAATGTGTTAGCCCAAAGTGCTATTAATTATATGTTAAAAAATAAAAGTTCCCAAATATAAAAGAAAAGGGTGATGAAATGAGTGAAAGTAATATTAAAAATATAATTAGATGTTGGAAGATGATATTAGTAGTCTTTATAATAACACTAATTAGTGAAAAAATAGGTGTTATAAAAATACCAATAGCATCTGGAAGTATTATGTTTTTACCTTTATTGTATTGCATGATTATTTGTCTAATATTAGCTTTATTAAAACCCATCAAAATAATAGGTTCAAAGGAAGACTGTGATATATCAGATAAGATTGTTGTTATAGGAATAGCTGTATTTTGTGCAAAAGTAGGAGTTAACAGCGGAGCAGCAATAGAAAGTGTTATATTAGCAGGGCCAGCACTTATATTACAAGAACTTGGTAACTTAGGAACTATATTTTTAGCATTACCAATAGCATTATTATTTGGATTTAAAAGAGAAGCTGTTGGTATGACACATTCCATAGGACGTGAGCCGAATATTGCATATATAGCAGAAAAATGTGGAATGAACTCTCCAGAAGGACGCGGAATAATGATTACATATGTTGTAGGAACATTGGTAGGGTCAATTTTCTTAGGAGCATTAGCTAGTTTTCTTGCTACTGCTACACCATTCCATCCTCTATCTTTAGCAATGGCGTGTGGCGTAGGAAGTGGAAGTATGATGGCTGCATCAGTTGCTCCTTTAATGGAAACCTTCCCTCAAATGGCTACAGAGATTTCTGCATATGCAGGTATGAGTAATACTCTGTCTACTGCAGATGGAATATTTGTAACTATATTTATTGCTTATCCATTATGTAACTTTTTGTATAAAAAATTGGAACCTATTATAGGAAGAAAAAGTAAAGCTGAAATTAAGCTAGTTGAGGAGGTCCAAGAAAATGAATAAGAAGTTAAATATAAGTATATTTATAGAATTAGTATCAATTATGTTGTTAGTATCAGTTATTAGTATTTTTGGAAACAGCATAGGATACAAAATTTCAATTATGGAATCAATACCAGGTATGTTGATTTTATTTGCAATAGCTCTATCTGGTAGTCTTTTGACATATATAATTCCTATAAATTGTCCAGCTGTTGTATGGATTAGTATTATAGGTGTTATAGTTGCCTGTCCTATATCTCCTGTTTCTCAATTTGTAAATATGCACGTTGAAAAAATAAATATGTTAGCTCTTGCTACTTGTATCTTAGGTTTTGCAGGTGTATCCATGTCTAAAAACTGGGTGGATCTTAAACGTATTGGCTGGAGAGGAATAGTTGTGGCATGTTTCGTAATGTTAGGAACATTTGTAGGTTCAGCATTTGTTGCTCAGATTGTTCTATCATCTAGTGGAATAATATAATAATTAATTTTATATTTTAAAGATTAAGATAGCATTAACAAGAGGAGGGGAGTAACATGACAGATTTCTTAAATTGGCTAAGTGGTATTCTTTGGGGACCATATATGATTACATTATTAGTTGGGACAGGTATTTTTCTAACATTTAAATTGGGATTTGTTCAATTTAGATATTTTACAACTGCTTTTAAAGAATTGGTAGGCAAAATATTTACACCATCACAAGGAAAAGGAGAAGGAGAAATAAAATCTTTTCAAGCTTTGGCAACAGCTTTATCTTCTTGTATAGGTGTAGGAAATATTGTTGGTATAGCATCTGCTATTGGAGTAGGTGGACCAGGAGCAATCTTTTGGATGTGGGTTTCAGCAATATTTGGTATGGCTACAAAATTTAGTGAGATAACACTTTCTATGAAATATAGAGAAAAAGATGAAAATGGTGTTTGGCGTGGTGGACCAATGTATGTTTTAAAAAATGGGTTAAATTGCAAATGGGCGGGAGTTTTCTTTGCATTAATAACAGCATTTGTAGGTCTTATAAGTTGTAATATGGTTCAATCAAACTCCGTTGCAAGTGCACTTAGTGTTTATGGTGTTAAGCCTGTTGTTACAGGTGCAATTCTTGCAGTATTAACATTTATAGTTATATTTGGTGGTGTAAAAAGATTATCAAAAGTTACTAGTATTATTACTCCTATCATGGGATTAATTTATATAATGGGTGCATTAGTAGTTATATGTTGTAATTATCAACAAATTATACCTACATTTAAATTAATTTTTACTAGTGCATTTTCAGGTCAAGCAGCATTTGGAGGATTTGTAGGAGCAACCTTAAAAGAAGCATTAAGATTTGGAGTTGCTAGGGGGATATTCTCAAATGAAGCTGGTATAGGTAGTTCACCAATGATACATGCCACAGCTACAGTAGATCATCCTTGTAGACAAGGTTTATATGGAATTATGGAAGTATTTATAGATACTATAGTTGTATGTACCATAACTGCTTTAGTAATTTTGATGTCAGGTGCATGGACAAGTGGAGCAGAAGGTGCAGCTATGACAAATCAAGCATTTGCATCAGGTTTAGGTGACTTAGGTGGAGTAGTCGTAAGTATATGCGTAACATTATTTGCATTTTCTACATTACTTGGGTGGTCTTGGTATGGAGAAACAGCCATAGAATTTATTTTCGGAACAAAAGCTATAATACCTTATAGAATACTTTGGGTAGTATGTGCATTTGTAGGAGCTTTATTCCAATTTAACTCATTAATGCTACTTGCAGATACAGTAAATGGATTAATGGCAATACCAAACTTAATAAGTTTATTGGTGCTTAGTGGTTCAATAGCTACATTATGCAAAGAGTTTTTTAATAAAGAAGAATATGGTTTTGGTAAAAAAACAACTTTAAATAAATAGAGGTGGTTTATGTGAGTATAAATTTGAAATATCTATTGGAAGATAGGGAAGAAGTAGAAGAATTTTTGCCAGATTTATTTAGCATAAAAATAGTAAGTAAAGGTTGTAACTTACTTGGAACCATGTTTACAGCACAAGGAAGAGAGAAACATCCTACAGCAATATTATTACATGGATTTCCAGGTTATGAAGAAAACTTAGACTTAGCACAGGGGCTTAGAAGAATAGGATTAAATGTTTTAACTTTTCATTATAGAGGATGTTGGTCAAGTCAGGGAAGCTATTCTTTTACTAATTGTTTAGAAGATGTTACCTCAGCCATAGACTTTATTACTGATAAAAAGAATATAGAACAGTTTAATATTGATATAGATAACTTGATATTAATTGGACATAGTGTAGGTGGATTTTTAGCATTAAGTAATTGCATGGATAATAGAATAAAAATGTCAGTTGCCATAAGTCCTTTTGATCTTGGCCTTGCAGGTGAAAATATAAAAAATAATAATCAAGAAGAAGTTCAAAAAATAATTGAATTGTTTATAGGAGGGCAAGATCCTTTAAGTGGAACATGTTCCAATAAATTGATTTATGAAATAATGGAAAATTATTCAGAGTGGAAATTAGCAAACAAAAGCGAAGAGTTAGCTAATGAAAAATTATTAATAATTGGAGCAAAAAAAGATACTATAGGATTATATAAACTTTATCATGAGCCTTTAATAAAAGAAATATTAAAACACAATAAAAATAATCTTACTGAGATGTTAATAAATACAGATCATTGTTATAGCAATAAGAGAATTTGTTTACTTAAAAATATTGCATATTGGATTGAGAAAAATATTTAGTTGAAAAATACTAAAAGTACAATAAAATTAGGATAAATTAGAAATTTAAGGGGGGAAAGAATTATGTTAAAAACTACAAAAATAACAGATCCAAAATTATACTCAATAGTAGAGAAAGAATTAGAAAGACAAAAATATAATATAGAAATGATAGCATCAGAAAGTTCTGCACCAACAGAAATCCTAGAACTTATGGGAAGTGTATTTGTAAATAAAACAGAAGAAGGTCTTCCAGGAAAAAGATATCAAGCAGGTTCAGAGTTTGCAGATGAAGTTGAAAATTTATGTATTGAAAGAGCAAAAGAAGCTTTTGGTTGTGAATATGTAAATGTTCAAGCTTACTCAGGAGCAACTGCAAACTATACAGTATTTAACGCTGTTCTTGAACCAGGGGACAAAATACTTGCCATGAGATTAGATCATGGAGGACATTTAACACATGGTTCACCAGCAAACTTTGTAAGTAAAATATATAAATATGAACACTATGGTGTAGATATAGAAACTGAAAGAATAAATTATGATGAAGTGGAAGCTAAGGCATTAGAGTTTAAACCTAAAATGATAATAGCAGGAGCAAGTGCATACCCTAGACTTATAGATTATGAAAGAATGAGAGAAATTGCTGATAAAGTAGGAGCATATTTAATGGTAGATATGGCTCATATATCAGGACTTATTGGAGCGGGAGTTATTCCCTCACCTATACCTTACGCAGATTTTGCCACATCTTCTTGCTCAAAAACAATTTGTGGTCCTAGAGGTGGGTTTGTAATGTGTAAAGAAAAATATGCAAAAGCATTAAACAAAGCAACTTTCCCAGGAACACTAGGCTCTATACAAATAAACGGTATTGCAGCTAAAGCTAATATGTTTAAAAGAGTAAGAGAACCGGAATTTATTGCAACAATGCAAAGAGTTTTAGACAATGCTAAATACTTAGCAAAAGAATTAGAACAAAGAGGATTTAGAATAATAAGTGGTGGTACAGACAATCATATAGTACTTGTTGATTTAAGACCTAAAAAAATAACTGGTAAACAGTTTGATCAAGCTCTTGAGTCTATAGGTATAACAGTTAATAAAAACACTATTCCAGATGATCCAGAAAGTCCATTTGTAACAAGTGGTGTTCGTATAGGACTTACAGCAGTTTCAGAGAGAGGATTTGGTAATGCTGAAATAGCTGAGATAGCTGACATTATGGAAAAAGTTGCAGATAACATAGATAATGAAGAAGTTTTAAACGAATGTAGAGTTCAAGCAAGAAATTTAATCTCAAGATTCCCACTATATCCAAAAGGATATTTTGAAGATTAATCCTATATAACAGCAAAAACTCAAAAGGCTTAGACCCTAAAAGAAGGGGTCTAAGTCTTTTGAGTTTTCAATTTATACACTACTTGTATTCAAGACTAAACAAGATTTTATTGATTATTGTACTAAAAATAGCAATTAAAAATGGCTTCAAAAGTATTTTTAAGTTAGCGGTTACAATTAGCTAAATTATAATATATAATAAAATTAAAATATTATCATAAGGTTATAGTATATATCTAGATTTATGTTAATAATAAGAAAAATAATCTGGAGGCAACATAATGAATAAAAAGGATTTTTCTAATTTAGAAGATCAAATCATGTCTACAGTTAGCAATGCACTTAAAGCAATAGATATTGCTAATTTGAAAAGAGATATTAACGATAAAACTGAAGAAACCATAAATCAATTTAGATCAAAGTTTGATGAATATAGTGAAAAATATATTGGTTTAAATAAAAAATCTAAAAATGATATATCTAAATACATTAGTAAAAGACCAGCTGGAAGTATATCGGGAATACTTTGTATAGTATTTGGAGCCAGCGGAAGTATAATTTATGGTTCTTCAGTAGCACTATTTCTAATAGCAAATTCACTATTTAGTGGTTTTATTGTAGGTAGTCAAGTTGTTTTGGGAGTTTTAGTTTTATTTTTTGTAGGAAGTGTAGCTTTATTATTAAAAGGAATAAATTTAAGAAAAAGAGTAAAGCGCTTTAAGAAGTATGTAAGATTTATTGATGATAATAGTTATTTCTTAATTGAGGATTTAGCGAGATTTGCTAAAGAAAAAAAGAGTTTTGTACTTAAAGACCTACGTAAAATGATTGATTTAGGTATGTTTTTAGAAGGACATATAGATGAAGAAAAAACTTATTTCATGTTAAATGATGAAGTATATGGTGATTATTTAAATTTAAAAAAAGAACAAATAGCTAAAGAAAGTAATAAGGAAAAATTAAAAGAAGAAATAAATAATTCAGGAAAAGAAGAGATAGAATCTACTATAAAAATAGGAAGAAATTATATTGAACAAATAAAAACTGTAAGAAATGAGCTTTATAGAGAAGAAATAGCTATAAAGTTAGATAAATTAGTAAACATTGGGGATCAAATCCTTAATTATGTTGAAAAAAATCCTAAAAAAACACAAGAAGTTAATAAATTTGTAAATCATTATCTTCCGATTACTATAAAATTAATTAATTCATATAAAGAGTTAAATAATCAAGTAGTTCAAGGTGATAATATAAAAAATGCTAAAATTGAAATTGAAAAGAGTGTTGATCTTATTAATAATGCTTTTGAAAATTTATTAGATGATTTATATGAAGATGTTGTTTTAGATATTTCTACAGATATTTCTGTTCTTAAAACATTATTTAAACAAGAAGGATTATCAGAAGAAGATTTTAAGTAACGGATTTATCCGAAATTGCATAGCGCCCACACAGTGGTTTAAAGTGGTAACTAGGATATATCGTTGACGATATGAAGTGGGGCGCCCACGCAGTAGCTTAAGCAAAGCGAATTTTAAAAAGTAAGTTTTGAACAAAAAGGGAGGCATTAAAGATGAGTGATGAATTCAAAGAAAAGTATGTTGATATAAAACCAGAATTAACTTTCCAACCATTTGGGGAGGAAGTTCCTGATTTAAAAGTGGTAAAAGAAGAAAAGGTAGAAGAAAAAATAATTGATGAAATCCAACTGACAGAAGAAGAAAAGAAAATGGTAGATCAATTTGTAGATAAAATAGAGATAAGCAATTCAAATTCTATTTTACAATATGGTGTAGGTGCTCAAAAGAAAATTTCTGATTTTTCACAGTCAGCATTAAATGATGTGAAAACTAAAGATTTAGGTGAGATTGGAGAAATACTATCTAGCGTAGTTCTTGAGTTAAAGAACTTTGAAGATTGTGAAGAAAAAAAAGGAATTTTCGGTTTCTTTAAAAAAGGTAAAGATAAGATTTCTCAAATGAAAGTAAATTATGAAAATGTAGAGAGTAATATAAATAAAATGTGCAATGTTCTTGAAAATCATCAAATAAAACTTTTAAAAGATATTGCTATGCTAGATAAAATGTATGAAATAAATAAAGTATATTTTAAAGAGCTTTATATGTATATCTTAGCTGGGAAAAAGAAACTTCAAAAATTAGAAAAAGAAGAACTTCCTAAATTACAAGAAAAAGCAAAAAAAAGTGGTAATCCTCAGGATGCTCAAGAATTAAATGATTTTATTGCTCTTTGTAATCGCTTTGAAAAGAAAATTCACGATTTAGAATTAACTAAAATGATTTCTTTGCAAATGGCTCCTCAAATTCGTTTAATTCAAAATAATGATACATTAATGTCTGAAAAAATACAATCTACAATTATAAATACTATTCCACTTTGGAAAAGTCAAATAGTGTTATCACTTGGAGTTGCTCATGCTGCTGATGCTGCCAAAGTTCAAAGAGAAGTAACAGATATGACAAATGAACTTTTACGCAAAAATGCAGAAATATTAAAAACTTCAACTATAGAAACTGCAAAAGAATCTGAAAGAGGAATTGTTGATATTGAAACACTTAGAGCTACTAATGAATCATTGATTTCAACTCTTGATGAAATACTTAATATACAAACAGAAGGACGTGAAAAACGTAGGGAAGCTGAAATAGAATTAAGAAATATTGAAGATCAATTAAAAAATAAGCTTTTAGATTTTAAATATTAGTAATGCAGGCTTAGTATCAAATAATATAGAATTTATTTTATTAGGTATAGAATAAATGTGAAAAATGAGTAATTAATAGCACAACCATATCCACAGTCCAAATGAACTAAAAAGTAAACCATAGTCAATCCAATAATATATTGATTATGGTTTATTTTTTACATATAATTAAAAAAATTTAAAATTACAATCTTGTTATATTTACATCTTTTCTTGGAACTGTTCTTTTATAATGTACTTTTGGGTAACCAATTACCATACATGCAACTAGCTCTTCGTTATCTCCTATCTGAAGAAACTTACCTATTTCAGGATTAAATTTTACAGCTCTTGATAAGAAGCCACTAAAATATGTTCCAAGCCCTAGAGCATTTATCATAAGTTCCATTTTTGATGCTGCTAAAGCTCCATTTACAATGTTATTTGATTTTATTACTATTAATAGCGGAGCTTTGGAGAACAGCTTATCTTCTCCATCAGGATTTTCTACAAAATTTTTATGCATATCCTTCCACATATTAGCATACATCCTAATTTGAGTTGGAGTATTTTCATCAGATAATAAATTATAAGCTTGACTATTTAAAGTTTGTAGGACCATTTTTCTAAGCTCTTGTATTTTGTCTTTTACAATAACATATGAAACATCTTGCAGATTTCCGCTAGTTTGAGTGAACTTTCCTGCTTCAATTATTTTATCTATCTTTGCTTCTTCAACATCTTTTTTTGAAAATAACCTAACGCTTCTTCTAAATTTCATGAAGTTCATTAACACATCTGAATTTACTAAAAATTCTTTATCATTGTATTCTTTTACTTCACTCATTGAGTATTCTTTTTCATCATCAGAAGATATAGCCTTTACAGGGCAAATTGCAATACAATGTCCACATTTTACACAAGTTTCATTTTTTATATGAGACTTTCCGTTAATCATCACTATATCATTTACTATACAGTCTTGTTTACATAAAGTACACCCTATACATTTATTGGTATTTACTAACACTATAAAATGCCTCCTTCCTATATAGTGGTATTTATAATTATATTTATTAAACTAGAGTTTAAGTCAAGCTTTTTTATAAAGAAAATATATACTAACTATTTTGTCTGCTTTCAAGGTTTAAATTTATTTTATCAATATGCTTTTTTAGCATTTTTCTTTGTTCTTCTAATTTATTTCGATGTTCGATTAAAAGAGTTATTGCTAATTGATTATTGTTGCTGTCTGCTAGAATATCTAAATTAGTACGGATTTCTTTGACTGACATTCCTATGTTTCTTAAACATCTAATTAAATTTAGTAATTCTATATCTTTTTCTGAAAATACTCTTATATTGTTTTTATCTCGTTTAAATTCAGGTAATAATCCTTCTTTTTCATAATATCTTATTTTTGATTGAGATATATTAGTTATTTCAGAAACTTCTTTTATTTTATATTCCATATAATTTACTCCTTATAGTTAATATTGATTTTAATTATTATAACTTATAT
>NZ_JANKBY010000112.1:0-10483 GCF_024621905.1 Terrisporobacter muris | reverse complement strand
AATGATAAACAAGCTAGTATGAACGGTATAATAAGCATCAATATTAGCCCAACACTAATATATCTATTCATCCTATTTCTATCTTTTTTAGGATACTCTTTTATATCTACAATCTCACCTGTAAAAATCTCCATTAAAAACTTAAGTATTATATCTGAAATCCAAAGCTTAAAAACTAAATAAAGAGTTGCTAAAAAAAGAATTCCCGGAAAGATAAAAATCATATTAATTGCAAATATTCCAAGATCTATCCTAAAACTCAAATTATTTGTAGCATGTTCAAAAATCCCCATAGTTTAATAATTCCCCTCAAATTTTATATTTTCACACTTTTCCATGTATCATAAATATCTTTATTATAAAGCTTTTCATTATCTATTATAGGAAGATTCAACACACAATTATTATCTTCATCAATATTTAAGAATCCTCTTTTTAAATCTTCTACTCTTAACTTCATTTTATATATATCATCTTTGAAAAATTCAGGATGCATCAAATAAGATGCCGCCGTAACGTCCCAGTTATAAGTCCCATCTATTCCAAACTTATCTAAATTGTAATCAAACCAATAATCTGTACTGTTTTTTATATATGGTACTATTGGATTTGAGCAATCATTTAACTCTCTTTCATAATCTTCTCTAGTTACAAGAACTTTCAGACAGTTGTTTCCTGTGATTACTGAAACATTTTTACCCTTAGTCAAAACTGTATATGTTGCCATTGGATCACAAGAGAAGTTTAGCTCATCCATTTGTCTTTTGGCAAATATTAAAGGCTCAGTTATCCCTCCCATTAATACTATCTCTTTTACTTTATCAAAAAAAGTATTATCTTTTAAATACGCTCCATAAAGATTAGTTAAAGAACCTGTTGCCAGTATTGATAACTCTCTCTCATATTTATTTGCCATTTCAACTAAATAATCACTTGCTTCATTATCTAAATCCTGTGGATTTTTCCCACCTTCCAGAACTGGTAGTTTTTCTACTTTTAATTCTTTTATCATTTTTAAAGTATTTGGATAAACTACTTCCACCTTGTTATTTCCATAAGTTGTAGTTACTCCTAATAAGTTTACATTTTTATTTCCCAGTAAATATATTAATGTAAGTCCATCATCCACATCACAATCTGGTACCCCATAAGTATTATCACAGTCAAATATTACATTTTTCATTATTTGTCCTCTTTCAATTTTAATATTTATTCAATTCAATTAATTTATATTCAAAATTAAAATCTAACTTTCAAAATAAGTAATCTCTTCTTCTTTTATTATTATTCCAACTTTATTACCTTCTTTAAAGTCGTCCTTATTTAATATATCCGCACTTGTTTTAACTAAAATTTCTTTTTTATCTTTACTTAAAAGAATTTCCACAAAGTCACCTAAGTAATTAATTTCTTTAATTTGAAAATCATTTTTATTATCATCTAAAATAATGCTAGATGGTCTAATCATAGCTTCATAATTCCCATCTTTCTCATCACATTTTAACTCAAAATACTCACATTTAAATATCTTATTCTCAACTTTTCCAGTAAAATAATTATTTTTACCAAAATAGTCAGCTACTTCTTTTGATATAGGTGAAGTATACATATTATATGGCTTATCATATTGAATAATATCTCCGTGCATCATAATAGCAATCCTATCAGAAAGTTGTAATGCTTCATTTTTATCATGTGTAACTAGTATCATAGTCATATGTTTTTCTCTTTGAAGTTTTTTTACTAGCTGTCCCATTTCAATTCTTAATTTTTCATCTAAACCTGAAAATGGCTCATCAAGAAGCAATATATTGGGTTTCGCAGCTAATGCTCTAGCAAGAGCAACCCTTTGCATTTGTCCTCCTGATAGTTCTTTTATTTTTCTATTTTCAAATCCTTCTAATTGAACATCTTTAAGTAGCTTTTTTACTACTTCTTTTTGCTCCTGCTTATTTACCTTGTTTAAATTCATGGCAAATGCAATGTTTTTTTCTACTGATAAGTGAGGAAATAACCTTAAATCTTGAAAAACTATTACTGTTCCTCTTTTCTCAGGAGATATATTTTGAATTTCTTTATTAAATAAAATTACTTTTCCTTCTTGCAAATCATTTAGCCCTGCTATAGCTTTTAGCAAGGTACTTTTTCCACAACCTGAAGGACCTAAAAGAGAAATAAATTCTCCCTTGTTTATATTTAAATTTATATTATGAAGGATCTCATGTCCTCCCATGCTCACTCTTATATTTTCTAATTTTAAACTCATTTATTTCACCTATTTTCTATACTCCATAGAAGTCACTGCTTATATTTTTGTTAATTTTAGAAACTGCCACTTGGAATATACTAAATATTATTATTGTTATCCCTAAAAATACTAAAGAATATGTTGATGCCATGTTTCTATCTCCTCCAGATAAATAAGGAAACATAACTATGGCAAATGTTTTAACTTTTCCGCCTCCTATTAGCAGTGTTAAAAAATACTGACTAAAAGATACTATGTATGACATGCTAAGTGATGATAAAATCACTGGCGACAAAATAGGCAAGGTGGTTTTAGTAAAAGCTTGAAGTGATGTTGCTCCAAGTACCTTAGCTTGTTCTTCTAATTTATTACCTACAGCTATTGTTCCATCCATAAGAAGTCTTGTTGCATAAGGTAGAGAATAAATTAAGTGAACAATAATAACTCCTAGTATACTATTGCTTAGTCCCCACTTTATAAATATTACATGTATTCCCATGGCAAATACTGTTGATGGTATTAAAAATGGCAATAATGTCAAAAAGTAAAGTTGTTTTTTCAATTTAAAATCATAAAAAACAAAAGCTCTAGCAGTCATTAGTCCAATAATTACAGATAGTATTGCAACTATGAAAGAAAGTATTATACTAGACATGAAAAGTTTGCACATTTCATCTTTTCGTGAAAAAATTTCATTTATTGCTCTTAAGGAATATGTCTGAGGTAATAAATCTGGCCAAGCCCATCTTTCTGTAAAACACCATATTATTAAGTTTAATATAGGTAATATTATACATATACTCATTATAATTAATATAATCTTATTAATTTTGTTTTTCTTCACCTTATCACCTACTTTTCTTTCATTGATGGTATGTTACTTTTTATTAAATTATAATAAATAATTGCAGATATTAAAGAAATTATAATTATTATTCCATTTAGGGCCATGGCATATGGCCTGTTCTGTAAATTTGGGTGTATATATTGAATATAAGAAAGAACAGGTAAAGCCTTAGGTAGTGTTGGACCTAATAATTGAGGTATTTCATAAGCTCCCAGAGAAAATACAAATATGATTAGAAATCCACTTAAAATCGTATTTCTACATAAAGGTAGTGTTACTTTTTTAAATGTTTGCCACTTGCTAGCACCTAAGTTTATAGCTGCCTCTCCTAAACTACCATTAATATTTGACATAATAGATAATACAAAATAAATTATAAAAGGTATCTCCTTCCATAAATAAGCTAGCATTATTCCTATCCCATATTTATCATAAATTAAATTAAAAAACTGATCCTGTGAAGAAATAACACCAATAGATGCTAAAGTTCTTGATATAAGTCCACTTTTCGAAAAAATATTTAATATAAAAATAGCCACAACTATATGTGGAACTACGATAGGAATTTCAATTAATTTTTCATAGAACCATTTAGTTTTTTTATTCATTACTATAATCATACAAATTAAGGTTCCAATTACAACGGAAAATATTGATGATGTAAATGCAATATATAAACTAAACATAATTGAAGATTTCATCTGAGGTGATGAAAGTACCTCTGTATAGTATTTTAATGTGGGCTCTCTTAAACCAAAAGTAGGAATCACCCCAAAACTTTGGGTGATTCCATTAATAAGCCCTATTAAAAATATTAATAAAAGTAATATTTGTGGTATTAATAAAATATAAGGCGTATATTTCTTTTTCATTATTTTCCAACAACCTCTTCTAACCATATTTCTTCAATTATTGGAACTAAACCTGCTGGCATTTCAGGAAGTCTTTTTGATAATAGTTCATCTTGAGGTATTGTACCTTTTCCTATATCAACTTTATCAAATTCAGCTTTTTCTTCATCAGTTAACTTAGCATTATCAACTACAGGTATAGTTTTTAACTTTTCAAGTCTAGATGCTTGTACTTCTGCACTTATCATTTCATTTATAGCGACCATTGCTCCAGCTTTATTTCCACTATTTTTAGCTATTGCCATGTAGTTTGTATTTCCTATTGTCCCTTTATCAAATAAGAATGTTTTTGTAGTATCAGTATAACTTCCATTTTCTATTCCTCTTGCAACTGCATAAGCTGTATAAGTCATATTCATTACTACTTCATTATCTTTAAACATATTGTCTAATTGTGTTGAGTCTGCTGGGAATGATTTTCCTTCGTTCCATAAGTACTTATTTAATTCAACTAAATAATCAAGAGCTGGCTGTATAGCTTTTTTAACCGTTTCTTTATCTTCTTTCATATCTTGGAATTGCTCATAACCAACTATATCGTATATTACATTACGAACAAATGCACTTCCTGTAAAATCAGGTAATGCAGGATATGTAACTTTACCTTTATTTGCTTTTGCAAACTCTAATAATTCCTCTGTGCTTGCTGGTGCGTCTTTTGTAACTGAACTGTCATGCATAAATACTAATTGTGCTTTTCCATAAGGTGCTTCGTATCCTTCAGTTGGGAAACCAAAATCATATTTATTTTCATCTGCATCTAAATCAAGATATTTCTCTGCATTTGGAAGTTTATCTAAGAAAGCTCCATAAAGCATATTGTTTTCTTTAGCTGACTTAAAGTTTTCACCATTTATCCATATCATATCTATACTTCCATCTTCTTCACCAGCTTGTATTTCTCCTGATAGCTGGCTAAGAACTTGGTCTATATCCATTGGTACTCTTTCCATTGTTATGTCGTATTTTTCTTTCATTTTTGGTGCAAAGACATCATCTAACCAAGCATTTAGCTCTTCGTCTCCACCCCATCCATAAAATGTAACTGTGCTGCCTTTTGCTTCTTCTAATATCTCTTCCCACTTCATGTTGTCCACATTTGTAGCAGTATTATTACTTTTTCCACACGCTACCATAGATAACATCATCATAACTGTCATTAAAATTGCTATAATTTTTTTCATCTGTCCACTCCTTATTTTTTTGCATAATATATTTTATTTTTTAAATTTAAAACTAGCCCTGTTAAATAAAGACTTCATACCCAAGGGCACTTCTTCTTTTATGCCTAAGATTAAGGGTAATATATGATATGAATTTAAAAAACCTTTTCTTTTAAAGTTTCCCACACAAGAAGCACAATAAGTAAATAGTTTTTCTTCTCCTACTAAAGATACGGATTTTGCAAACTTTGTTGAAATTTCACTTTCTTTTGAGCTGGCACACCCTCCCAGGCCACAGCACTGTGTATCTTTAAATGAGTTTTTTATTTCACCTTCTATAAAAGGTTCTATTGTCTTGAAGAATAATTTATCTTCTCTATCTGGACAAGGATAATAAATTGGAATATTTTCATCTTTTATACCTTGTCCCAAATTAAGTTCTTTTAATTTCTCATAAATAGTTATTATCTTTACATCTAGTTTTTTACCTAAAAAATAATAACAATTTGGACATACTACTATAATTTCCTCAATATTAGCTTCTTTTATTTTATTTTTTAAAGATTGTAAATTCCTATCTGCATCTTCATTTAAACCTAGTTCATATATTGGTTTTTGACAACAATCAAAGATCACACCAATATCATATTTTTTAAGTTTATCTATAAGTTCTTTTCCTGTTTTAGGAAAGAATGACACAAAGTTACATCCTGGAAATAATACAGATTTTTTATTTGAGTTTTTATAATTAGCAAAGATATAAGGATTTTTTTCTTTTAAAAGCATATTATAATCCTTATCTACTATAACATTACTATTTCTTTTGACCTGCTCTTTTCTCATACTTAAGGCAATTTCTTTTCCATCAATATCTTTAGGACAAACTGTTTTGCACTTTCCACAAAGAAAGCAATTATAAGCCAAATCTTCTCTTTTTGAAAATTCTTTTAGATCCATATTATATTTTTTTAAGAAATCACAATTTTTAGTACATAAGTTACAATGAATACAATTTTGTGTCTTATCTTTCATTTCTTAATACCTCTTTATTATTTCCTAGATATTTTTTTTGAATAAATATACCTGCAAAAGTAACAATTACGGCTAGTACTCCTGCTATTATAAAATATTTCCATTTGTTATCACCTGCTGTAAGTCCTGCAGAACCTATCGTAAAAAAGGATACCCCCGGAAACATAAAAACAAACGTATATATTGTATATTTCCAAAATCCCATATCTGTTATTCCATAGGCAAAGTTTTGCAAGTTGTATGGAAATATGGGCACCATTCTAGTAATCATTAAAATTATTAAATCACTTTTGTCATTGTCACTAAACAGAAGTTTTTTCAATGTTTTATTTTTTTCCAACATAGGTTTTATCATATCCTTCAAGAAAAATCTACTCACTATAAATGCCATAGATGCACCTAAAGTTGTAGCAATCAAACATGCAAATACTCCTAGTACTGGTCCAAATAAAATTCCTGCAAAAACTGCAAAAGTAACCCCTGGAATTGCAAGTACAACGCATCCTATTATAGTTAAAATTATATAAATGCTTATGGCAAGTAACATATTATCATTTACCATCTGTTTTACAAAATCTAAATTTTTAGTATCACTTATATAAGCAGACCATCCATAATGATTATTCAAAATAATTATGACTAAAATTATAGTTCCAAAAATACTTGCTTTTAAAATATTATTTTTCTTCATATTTTCTTCCTTACTGTAATCACAAAATAATATCTCAAGGTGAATTTTAAAATCTCCTTGAGATATTAGTAATTTCTATTTATTTTAATTAAATTTCTTCTTTTTTTGTTTATCACTATAAATTTGCTTCATTAAAAATATTAATGTTGTTAATGCAAATAAAATTAATAATCCTGTTACAAGTAATTTAGCTCCACCAGTTAGCATTCCTCCCACATAAGAGTATACTATTGTTGCTGGTAGCTGGCCAAGTCCAGTTGCTATAAAGAATCCCATAAATCCCATACCTGTAAGTCCTGCTGCATAACTTACAATATCAAAAGACATAAATGGTAAAAGTCTCGCTATTAATATACTTTGCTTACCATATCTAGTTAAAAATTCATCAACTTGCTCTATACCTTTTTTACTTGTTAATTTTACAGCCATATCACGACCTAAAATTCTGGCAATAAAGAAACAAACTGCCGCTCCTGCCATGGCACTTGTCCATGATAATATTGCACCTTGCCACCACCCAAATAAATTTGCATTGGCAAAAGTAATAAGAAAAGCAGGAAGTGGTGCTGCTATAGATTGTAATATCATTAACATAAAAGATATTACCATAGCATAAGGCCCGTAAGATTTAATAAATTCACCAACTACTGTAAAATCGCCACTTTTAAACATCATAACAATATTATCAAAAGTTGTTTTAACACTTGGAATTACAAAATAACTTCCTATACTAATTATTATTAAAATTATAATTGCTAACTTCCCATATATATTACTCTTTTTCCTTTTTACTTCTTCCATGAATATTATTCTCCCTAAATTATATATGATTTGGTAAATTTATTTTATCATGGCTATATTTTTTATTCTAATAGTATTTTTCTATATAAGTCGACTTATATAGATTTTTTCTATAAGTGCAGTTATATATTATTTTTAAAATATCTATTTTCTGCCATACCCAAGAATTCATTTGATAAATAATCTTCCAACTTCTTAGCTGTAAACTCATTTCTTATTAATTTATTTGGATCTTTGTATTGTACCCAAGCCATAGCACACCAAGTAATACCTCTCAAACAAGTTATCGGTAGATATAATTTTAATCTTTCTTCTATATCACTTGTATCAAATCTATTACCTACAACCTTTATATATTCTTTAGTGAATTTTTCTATTTCTTCCTGTGATAAAATAACATCTGTTTTCCAAAATGTTGTTGTTGGTGCAAGAAAGTGACCCAAATCTTGAGCCGGTTCTCCTAGTATTGGCTTTTCCCAATCTATTATATAGTTATTTTTATTTTCACCATTTATTAAGAAGTTGCTTGAATTTAATTCTGTATTGATGATGCATCTTCTTCCTTTATATTCACCTGTATTTTTTATCATTTCTTCCCCTAGTTTGAGCATTCTCTTTATTTGATTTTTCTTTTCTTCATCTCCTAGAGGGCTATCATAATAAGTTTGTACCATAGTTTTACACTCATCGATTATTGCTTGTAATGGATTTTTAGGACACAATAAATGTGTATTTTTTTCTAAAGCTACACTATGAATATCAGCTAAACAGTTGGCTGCTATATATAAATCTTTTTTATAATCTAAATCTACACCTGGTAAGAAGTTCATAACTAAAACTCCATAGTCAATATGTTTCTTACTTCCATCTACATATAAAGGTATTGGTGTTCTTTTACTTTCTTTTAATTGTAATAATGATTTATACTCATATTCAATTTGATCACTTAAATCCATTTGACTTTCTGTATTCACCCTAAGAATTAATTTTTCTTTTGTTATTGGATGAGTAAATAAATAGTTTATATTATACTCCCCTTGTGCCAATAACTGAAAATCAACTTTACTATCTTTAGGAATTTTTAATCCTTCCAAGAATTCTTCTCTTTTTACATATTCTTCTAAACCGTTAATCGTAAACATTCTCCGTCATACTCCTCAATAATATTAATAATGAATTTTGATGTGTACATATTTTTACTTACATTTTCTTTTTTTATTTCATTATAAAAATAAAATAAATCTTCTTTCTCATCTATATCAACATTTCTATTAGTTAATCCATAAGTTAAATTTGAACCTTTTATAGAAGTTATTGTATTATCTAGTACATTTCCATGACCATATTCCACATTTTCAAATACTGCTTTAGTTGGTCTTTTCATTCCTACTAAATAATATCCCTTATCTACTGTTGGACCTAGTACAATATCCTTTTTTCTCAAAACTTTAAATGCTTTTCTTAAGTCTTCTTCTTTTAAAAAAGGTATATCTGTTCCTATTAAAATACACGCGTTATACTTTTTGCCTAATACATATTCTATAGCATTATACATCTTTTCCCCTAAATCGTTTCCTTCTTGTATTTTATACTTGAATTTATCACCAAAAATACCTTTTAGCACATTATCCTTGTCTGCAGGTGTATAAAATATAAAAATATCTCTTTTTAATTTTTCACAAATATGTTTAATATCTTTTAAAAAGTTTTTATGAATCTCAGCACATTGATTTTTTGTAAGGAAACTTTGAAGTCTTGTCTTTGTTTGCCCTGGTATGGGAACTCTTGTAAAAATAATAATTGCCTCTCTCATCTAATCACCTAATATCTCTATATTCTTTGTTAATTTCATTTATATCTCTTCCACATAAATATTGAAGTTGTAATTTTTGCATTTGGATCATTGTCTTAAAAATACCTTTGTCTAAAAACCTTCTAGCTGAAGTTATTATATAGCTATCTATTTGTTTAAAGTAATATTTATTTCTTTTTAGCATTAATGAAAACTCTAAGTCTTCCATTATTGGTAAATTAGGCATTCCACCCATATCTTCAAATAGTTCTTTTGTTATAAATATACCCTGATCTCCAAAGGCTATTTTTCTTAGTTTAACTCTTAGATTAGACATATAACCACAAACTTTCATCCATATTATTTCGTTATCAAATTTTAATTTTAAACAGCCAACTTTACAGCCTTTATTTATTTCTTCTTGAATTTTTAAAATTACATCATCTTCTATTATACTGTCACAATGAAGAAAAAATAGTACATCACCTTTTGATATTTTACTTCCATAGTTCATCTGATTTGCTCTTCCCTTTGGGCAATTGATTACAGTAAAGCTAGTATCTATTAAGTCTACAGTTCTATCACTGCTTCCTCCATCACAAAATATTACTTCAAAATTTCCTTTTAATTTAGATAAATTATCTTGAATTTTTCTAATATTTTTCTCTTCATTATAAATTGGAATTATTATTGAAATCATACTTTCACCCTTGTTGTTTTATTTTTCTCAATTGTAACAATAAAAAAAAATCTCGTCAAATAAAGAAAAATCTCATTGATAATATATCAATGAGATTTTTAAGTGACCCATCTGGGACTCGAACCCAGGACCCCCTGATTAAGAGTCAGGTGCTCTACCAACTAAGCTAATGAGCCATAACTATTTAATTACATTATTAATTATAGTTAACTATCAAACAAAAATCCATAATTTTTAAATCATTTCCTATTGAAAATTTCTATAGATATCACCTATTAATAGTATATTTTTACATATT
>NZ_JANKBY010000111.1:0-10435 GCF_024621905.1 Terrisporobacter muris | reverse complement strand
AATTTATTTTATGATGCTCTTAATTCTTTATATCTTTTTCCTAAGGTACGAGGACTTATTTCATATTTTTCAGATACTTGAGCTTGAGTTATAATTTCTCCTGCATCTTTCTTAATATAGTATTCTATTGCTGCAGCCCATCCATTTTCATTACCTTTTATTGATTTGTTAGATTTAAGAAAGCCCTTCCATAAATCCAATCCTTTTTGTAAATATTTATCTTCTATATTACTTTTTAATACATCATATATATTTACATCTAAATTATTGTCTACTTTAGTTTCAGTCATATTTTTTATGTTAGTATTTAATGAATTTACAACATACGATTCATCATTTAATAATATTTGTTGTGCAAATTTATAAATTAGCTCACTATTATAAATTACAAATTCTTTTATATTCTTTAACTTTTTATTATTGTTAGCCTTATAAGATTGTTTAATGCTATCAAGTATTATACTTACATTTTTATTTGATACCTTTATGCATTCATCAACCATTATATTCATACCTTGTACATTTATTGGCCTTCCTATTATACTTTCACCAACTTTTAAGTTTTTAAACGCATCAATATCTTCCACTATTATTTTATTATCATTAAAATAGTCTCTAATTATTGATTTTGTAGTTCCTATATCTTCAATTTTAAATATGCTTACATTAGATTTCATCATTGATGATAATATATTTCTTTGATTTTTATTTAAAGTTAATTTATTATCGTTTATAAACATATTGGTTATTGTATTTCCCTTATCATTTCTATAATCATGCATAAAATATGTATTATATTGCTTATCTAGCATACAGTTACTTTCTTGTGAAATATGAAATTTCTTTAAGCATTCCTCTCTATATTTATGGAAACTTGATGATTTCGAATACTCACATATTTTATTTTCCATATTTTTATACAAACCTTTTGCATATAATGTTTTATTTCTTGTAAATTCTATTAGCTGATTTTTTTGTAAGCAACATTTTTTATACTTCTTTCCACTACCACAAGGACATAGTTCATTTCTACCTATCAAGTTATCTTCACTCCTTCACTATTTTTTAAGCACGGCCATATATACTTGATTTTATATTAGAATTTATCTTTCATTTATATTGCTAGTTATTATTATCAATTTGCTTTTTCCATAGTTTCATATAATAATTTGGACTTCCATACTTTAATAATAATTTTCTAGAAATTAGACTATTATCCTTCTAAATTTATTAACAATCGTACTACCATTTTCATTATAAATTTTCATAAAACTCCAATTCATAAATCATTACCTTATCTTATTACTTTATATGACTTTAATTGTCATTATGCAATCTACATAATTCTTCTCATTTCCCTTTTCATTTTTAGGATTTTTTATATCCATATTTTCAATTTTATAATTTAGATTCAAGCCATTTAAAACACTTTCTATTCCTTTAATTTTATCCAAGTTTCCTGATACACTTAGTTCAATGGATGAGTATGGCTTATTATTTTCATCTACTTCATCAAACTTGTTTATAAAATTAATATCTAAACTTGAATCCATTTTATCAATTATCTTAATTACTATGTCATCGCTTAAATCCATCGTTTCATCGTAACAATCACCTTTATATTCTGGTTCTACTTCTGTCAGTTTAGTTCTCTCCTGCTCCAAAGCATTAATTTTAGTGTTCATAGTATAAGAAGTACCTATACTGACTACCACAAATGTCATTATGGCAATGCATACCTTTTTTAATTCCTTTTTATTCTTGAACATTATTCAAAGCCTCCTATCTCATATATTGCATGAAAATATAACTTATTATTTTTATTTTCTACATTAGTTACAGAAAAATTTTTTATATTATCCATAGATTTTAATTTATCTAGTATTTCTAAACTCTTACATTTGCCCTCTATACTTACTTTATTATTTTCAACAGACAGCCTTTCAACATTTGAAAAGCCTAATAGATTATATATTTCATTTGTATCATTTACCAATGTACTTTTTTTCTTTTCAACCGCTTGCTCTACATTTGATTGCACAATTGTTTTAGTATTATTTATATCTTCTTTCAAGTTATTAATAGATTTTATGCTTGTATAACTTTGAAAAATTAATAAGTATATTAATATTATTACAGTACACTTAAAATATTTTTCTTCTCGCTCCTCTTCTTTAAAAAAATTAATTAATGCCTTTTTTCTCATCTATATTATCATCCCCCATGCTGGTAAATGATCTAATGTCATATCTATAACCTCTTCATCATTTTTTAAAATCAATCTATCTTTAATATTTAATTTTTTAATTTCTAGGCTATTTATAAAGCCATCGCTTATTCCGTAATAATATGTATTTTCATCATAAGAAGATTTATTTATGGAATATTGAGTATTATTTTTTTCCACAACATAAGATTCAATAATTTTTTTATCAAAAACTGTATTTAAAATCATATCTTGACCTCTATTTTCTATTATAGTTACTTTATCATCATTACTATTTGATAAATCAATTACTCTTAAATCTATAAGCTTTTGTAAAATATCAAAATTAATATATAGATATTTTTTCTTTATTTTTAAATTTTCACTTATAGATTTGCAAATATCTACATATTTCTTTGGAAATAAGATTCCTTGCACTGACCCCTTTCCCTTAGTATTAATATTTTCTTTATATTTTATTACATAATTTTGTAAATTTAATGGCATGTATCCACCTATTTCATATTTAATTAACTGAATAATTTCTTTTTTATTTCTAGATTTTATATTTTGTATATTTCTAATAATAACTTCGCTATTTTGTATATTGAAGTATATATTTTTTAATCTTTGATTGGATATTTCTTTTGTTAATTTTGTGATTTCATCTATATATGTATTTTTTTCTTCATTATTTAAGTCATTGCTTCCCATTTCATAGCTCATTTTATTCTCTATATTGCACTTATTTCTATTTTTTCTTATTAATAATATTTCTGTAGTTTTATTATTAATATTTACAATAAGATACTCCTTTATAAAATCACCTCCACAAAATTATTATTTATTCTATCTTAAATTGGCTAAGGTGTAACCACAGTTTAATTAGGCTTTGGATAAAATGTTTCAGTCCCTATCTTAACTGTTACAGAATCTCCTTGTGCTGTTACAATAAATTCATTGCCTTTTACCGATTTTGAAATTGGTACAAATTGAATATATCCATCACTTTGTAAATCACTTGGTTCAACTGACGTATTCCCATCACTTATAGATATCATTGCAGCTGTTGCTAAATTAGCAGCTGTAGCATAATCAGCATTTTTCTTGGCATTTTCTTGAACCTTTGAATATTTTGTTACTGCAATACTAGATAAAATTCCGATTATAGTAATAACTATTACCATTTCAATTAGGGTAAACCCTCTTCTTTTCTTTTTTAGTATAATCATTTTAGTTACCTCCATTTTTAAATAGCTGATACAGCATCGAACATTGGTATCATCATTGATATGACTACTATTCCGACTAGAACTCCTATAAGTAAGGTGATAAAATTTTCAAAGTATTTAGTTCCAATTTCAAGTTTTGAATCTAGTTCATTTTCATAATAATCTGTAACTGTATCCAGTACTGTATCTAGCCGACCACTTTCTTCTCCTATTGCTATCATTGATAGTAATAGTGATGGTAATTCTTCAACAGTTTTTAAAGAATCACCTATACTGTTACCTTTTTTAATAAACTCATTTGCTTTGCATATTTTTTCATATATATACTCATTACTCATTACTCTTGATGAGATTTCAATAGAATCTACAATTTGTACTCCACTCGATATTAAAATTGATAAAGCTTTTATGAATTTGTTACTAATAATTAATTTCATATATGTGTTTACAACTGGAAGTTTAAATACAAGCTTATTTATCATTTCATTAAACTTGTTACTACTTTTCTTAAGATATATTAATCCACCTATTAAAAGTAAGTTTCCTATCATAATTAAGAGCAAATCATCTCTAAGTAAATGTGATAAGCATATTAGTATTTTCGTTAAACCTGGTGTTTTTATATTGTTATCTGCATAAATATCTTCAAAATTAGGGATTAAAAAGATTAGTATAAATACAAAAGATATAATCATGGTGATTATCAATATGGCTGGATAAATTAATATACTAGTAATCTTATTTTTTAATTTATTTTCTTTATCATAATAAGTAGCTAGCTTGTCCATAACATCATCTAAATTACCACTTAATTCTCCAGCTGCTATCATACTTATATAAAAATTTGAGAATGCCTTAGTATTTTCAAAAGATGACTTTATTGAGTTGCCTTTTTCAATATCTCCAAGTATTTCTTTTAACACAACTCTCACTTTGTCATTAGACTCATCTATTAGGATTCTTAAAATTTTGGATATTTCACATCCTGATTTTAAAAGAATGCTCATTTCTTTAGAGAAAACTTTTACGTCCTTATTTTTTAGTTTCCTACATTTAAAGAAAGACTTTCTTTCCTTAATGTCAACTACTTTAAATTTGTTCTTATCAGCATAAGAATATATTTCGTCTTCAGTATCGATATTTAATTTTAAAATTCTTCTGTTATTTTCCTCATCATAAACTATACATTTGTACATTATTATTTACTCCTAATTAATAATTTCGTTGTTTACAATACATTCTTCTAATGTTGTTATTTTATTTTTAATCAGAGTAGAGTAACTATCCTCAAAAGTAATCATTCCATTTTTGATAGCTATGTCTTTTAAATCCTTTGCTTCTTTATTTTGTTGAATTCCATTTCGTATTTCATCATCAATTGTCAATATCTCATAGGCTACAGTTCGGCCATTATATCCTGTATATGAACATTCTTCACATCCAATAGGTATGGCAGTAGATATTGATTTCTTTTCATTTTGTTTAATAACAACTTCATTACTACAGTTTTCACATACCTTTCTAACTAACCTTTGTGATATAACTCCAATCAAAGATGCATTTAATAAATATGGCGGAATTTCCATGTCTATTAACCTTGCTATTGATGAAATTGCATCGTTAGTATGAAGAGTACTTATAACTAAATGTCCTGTAATAGCCGCTCTTACAGCTATTTTTGCTGTTTCTATGTCTCTAATTTCACCAACCATAATAATATCTGGATCCTGTCTTAAAATCGCTTTTAATCCCTTTTCAAAAGTAAGTCCTATTTTATGATTTACTTGTATTTGATTTATTCCTTCCATTTTGTATTCAACAGGGTCTTCAATAGTCATTATATTATTGCTAGTATTTCTCAAATCTTTTAAAATTGAATACACTGTAGTAGTTTTTCCACTTCCTGTTGGTCCTGTAACCAGTAATATTCCGGTCTTTTTATTTATTATTTCTTTAATTTTTTCTACAGATTCTTTAGAAAATCCTAGTTCATACTTTGTTTTAAGAAAAGAATCTCTACTTAAAAGTCTAAGTACAATTTTTTCACCATAAGTAGTTGGGACTGTTGATATTCTAATATCTACTACTGAATCCTTAATTTTCACATCTATTCGTCCATCTTGAGGTAATCTTTTTTCTGTAATATCCATATTAGCTTTATATTTTATTACAGCTGCAAGAGATGGATATAAATCTAATCCTAGATTCAACATTTCTTTCATCTTACCATCTACTCTAATTCGAATTTTCAATAAATCACTAAAAGGTTCAATATGTATATCACTAGATTTTTCCTTTAAAGCCTTTTGTAGAATGTCATGAAGCAAATAATTAGCATAATCGTCGTTTACATCAATTGCATCTCCATAGCATAATTCAATATTTTCTAAAATCTCTTCTCTTGATACTTGTTTTAGAATTATATTTTTACCTGTAACTAGATTTAAATCTTGCATAGCATATATGTTTTCTTCTTCAATTCCTACTACTAAGGAGTCTTCATTTAGCTCTATAGGAAATAAATTATATTTCCTTGCAAGCTTTTCTGGTACTAATATGGATAAATCCGTTTCTAATGCTATAATTTTAATCACCTCGATTACTATAAAATATATACTATGATTATCAACACTTATTTTATTATTTATACAGATATAAACTCTTATTTTATGCAAAATAATAAAAGCTATGATATTAAAATAAAATTTTATTCATTCTTTATCATAGCTTTCTTGTTTTAATTATTTATTTTCATATTTTAGTATTTTTTTTACCAATTGAGATTTCAATTCATCAACCTTATCAAAATCCATATTTGGGATATAATAATTTTCAATTACGTCATGATTTAATTTAGCCTTTTTTAAATTAGAGATAGCATAATTGATTAATTCATCTAATACTCTTTCGTCTATTTCTAATTCTTCCTTATAATCAATTAATTTTTCTTTATTTATAAATTCACTTAAATTGATTGCTTCTTGGTTTTTAAATAAAGAACTTGTAGTTATTGCTATTCCTAAATCTGTAATCATGATTGACTCTATTTTTTCTGGTATAAGAGGATAATGGAATACTTCTACATGTAGCCCTTTCAATACAGCTTTATCATATATTCTCTTTAAGAAAGTAGTCTTACCATAACCTATTTTTCCATCTAGGTAATAAACTTTTTCAGCATCTTGAAGTAAACTATCTGCATAATCTATATGACCTATTGGAGTTATAGCTGTTCCAAATAAATGTCTAGTACCAGAAAATTCTTCTTTATTTTCTATTCCTTTAAATATTTTATCTATAAATTCATCTGTAAATTTATTAAGTTTGCCAAAATTCATTGCATCACTATTTTTACTTTCTATATCATAGAAAATTGGTTCTGCAGCTTTTAAATATTTAAATGCTCTTTGGAAACATGCTCCTATCTCTTTGTTACACTGCACTATTTCCATCTTATTCTTTTCTAAGTTATCCATATTCCAAAAATCACCGAAATTAACTATCTCATCTATAGCCCCTGGTATTTTAGGATCAACAATATGTGGTGCCGTAGCATCTAGCAACACAACTTTTAATTTTTTTATTACAACAGCATCTAGCGAACTTGGATCAGATGAACAAGGGAATACTTCTACATCGTATCCTTTTTCTACAAAATCACGTGCTACCTTTTTCATTAAAGATGATTTTCCAACTCCAGGACCACCTTTTAAACAAAATACTCTATTTATATCCTTTGGAATTATATAATCAAAATAAGAATAAAAACCATTACTTGTATTTGCCCCTGGAAATATCTTCCTAACTTTACCTTTCATATTCATGCCCCCTAAAATATTCTACTTATTAAGATATTAATTATGGCTTGCTTTTGTTACTAAATATAATATTTTTATTTGAAATCAAAAAACTGTATTGAAATCATAAATATAATTTCAATACAGTTCCTATTTGTATATTAATCTACAGTTATTTCATAACCATGCTCTTCATATTGGGCGATTATCTCATTCCATACATCTTCCACTCCAGTTTTCTTTGAAGAAGAAAGAGGTATTACTTTTTCGTCTTTCATAAGGCCTAATTTTTTTCTTATTATGCTTATGTGTTTTTGGTATTGACCTCTAGATATTTTATCTGCTTTTGTTGCTATAACAACACAGTTATATCCAAAGTGTTTTATCCATTCATACATCATAACATCGTCATTTGTAGGCTCATGTCTTATATCTACAAGTAAGAAAATAGCACATAATTCTTGTCTATCTTGTAAATATCTTTCCATGATAACTCCCCACTTATCCTTTTCTGATTTTGATACCTTAGCGTAACCATAACCAGGAAGGTCAACGAAGTAAAACTCTTCATTTATTTTATAAAAGTTTATTGTTCTTGTTTTACCAGGAGTTTGACTTGTTCTTGCAAAGTTTCTTCTATTTAATAAAGCATTTGTTGCCGAAGATTTTCCTACATTTGATCTTCCAACTAAAGCTATTTCTGGTAGTCCTTCTGTTGGATATTGATCTTTTTTTATTGCACTTACTACTATTTCTGAACTTCTAATTTTCATTTTTCTCACCATCTTTTACTAAAGCATGTTCTAAAACTTGATCCATATGGTCAACAAGAACAATTTCTAGTTTTTCTTTTACATTTTCAGGTATTTCATCTAATTGAGCATCACATTCTCTTGGTATTAAAACTTTTTTAATGCCAGCTCTATGTGCCGCAAGTACCTTTTCCTTAACTCCACCTACGACCATTACTCTACCTCTAAGAGTTATTTCACCAGTCATAGCTACATCACATCTAACAGGAATTTTAGTTAATGCAGAAATTACTGCAGTAGCCATAGTTACCCCTGCAGATGGACCATCTTTTGGAGTTGCTCCTTCTGGACAATGTATATGGATATCTTCTGTTTTGTAGAATTCTTGGTCTATATCAAATTTATCTGCTATGGATCTTATATAAGATATTCCTGTTTGAGCAGATTCCTTCATTACATCACCAAGTGAACCAGTTAGTACAACTTGTCCTTTTCCTTTTAGTACATTTACTTCTACAGGAAGTGTAACCCCACCTACTGAAGTCCATGCAAGACCTGTTACTATACCTATTTCAGGTTTTGTCCCAGCTAAATCGTATAGATGTTTATCTCTTCCCAGATATTCTTCTAAATCCTTTGGAGTTACTATAACACCTTCTAAAGATGAGTCTTCTACGAATTTTTTAGCAATTTTTCTACAAACCTTACCTATAGTTCGCTCTAAAGTTCTCACTCCTGCTTCTCTTGTATAGTAATTAATTATGTCCCTCATTGCTTCTTCTTCAATTGTTACAAAACCTTCTTTTAATCCATTTTCTTCGATTTGTTTTGGTAATAAGTATTTTTGAGCTATATTAAGCTTTTCTTCTTCAATATAACCTGATACTTCTATTATTTCCATTCTATCAAGTAATGGACCTGGTATTGTACTTAAACTATTTGCTGTAGTTACAAATAGTATCTTTGATAAATCAAAAGGTACTTCTAAGTAATGGTCAACAAATGTTTTGTTTTGTTCTGGGTCTAAAACTTCAAGCATCGCTGAAGATGGATCTCCCTTATAATCTGCTGCCATTTTATCTATTTCATCTAATAAGAATACTGGATTCTTAGTTTGAGCTTCTTTTATACCATTAATTATTCTACCTGGTATAGAACCTACATAAGTTCTTCTATGACCTCTTATTTCAGCTTCATCTCTTACTCCACCTAAAGATATTCTTACGAATTTTTTCCCTAAAGCTTCTGCTATAGATTTTGCAATAGATGTTTTACCTACACCTGGAGGTCCAACTAAACAAACTATTGGTCCTTTTAATGATTTAGATAATTTTCTTATAGCTAAGTATTCTAATATTCTATCCTTAACTTTTTCTAATCCATAATGTTGTTCATCTAAAATCTCTTTAGCATTTTTTAAGTCTAATTTATCTCTAGTTTCTTTGTTCCATGGCAGTGAGAATATAGTATCTAAATATGTTCTACTAACTGATGAATCTGGAGACTGAGGAGATGTTCTAGAAAACTTATTGATTTCTTTTTCTATCTTTTCCTTTGTTTCCTTAGGAGCTTTGATTTTTCTTAGCTTTTCTTTGTATTCTTCAACTTCAGAAGTTAAGTCTTCATCTTCTCCTAATTCTTTTTGGATAGCTTTTAACTGTTCTCTAAGATAATATTCCTTTTGAACCTTATTCATTTGTTTCTTAACTCTTAGAGTTATTTTCTTTTCTATTTTTAGTATATCTATTTCTTCTAATAAAATTTTATATAGTAACTCTAATCTTTTAACTATATTAAACTCTTCAAGAATTTCTTGCTTTTGATCTGCTTTTAAGAAAATATTTGATGCAATAGTATCTATAAATCTATCTACATTTTCTATATCAGCAAGAGATACTAGTATTTCTGGAGAAACTCTATTACCTATGTTTATGTATTCTTCAAATGCATCAAAAACATTTCTTACAAATGCTTCTACTTCTATATCTTCATCAGCATTTTCTTGATCATATATTATTTCTTCTACTAATGCTTTAAAGTATCCATCTTCTTCGTTTATTTCTTTAACTTTACCTCTAGATACACCCTCTACCAAAACACGAACTGTATCTCCAGGTAACTTGATAACTTGTTTAACTTTGCAAATAGTTCCAACATGATAGAAATCTTCTGTTGTAGGTTCATCTACTTCTGCTTCTATTTGTGAAGTTAAGAATACTAATTCATCCTCTAACATGGCTTGATCTAGTGCTTTTAAAGACATTTCTCTACCTATGTCAAAGTTTAATATCATATATGGAAATATTGCTAATCCTCTTAAAGGTATCAATGGTAACTCATGGTCAATTTTTGTATAATTTTGTTCCATCATTATCACTCCTTAAAGTGCTATTTTCTTTGCTTTTTATATTATATATTTATGTATGTTAATTTTCAATATAAATCAAC